>NZ_JAIQXV010000016.1 GCF_020166415.1 Deinococcus multiflagellatus | reverse complement strand
AACAATCTCCCGAATGTCACCAGGCAGAATGTTCAGCGCCGCCTGGTACTCACGCGTTGTGGTGACATCTTTGACAAACATATGGTGCTCCTTGAAAGCTCTGGAAAGGGCCTCAGCGGGTGGCTGGCGAAAACAGAAAGTGGCGCAGAGGCACCACCCAAACAACACCTGGTGAAACGCCTCTGCGCTACACCAGGTCTTCCGTAAATGCTTCCGTTCTTCTGCAATCAGCTGCCTGTGGCCTGGGTGGCCACCAGTCATCAGTTAGCGGGCAGATGCCGCGCGATAGACCAGCAGGCTGCTTCTGCTCTGGTCTTCACGTGGCGCCGCATGGGGACCGACTGGGGCCGTCTCACGTGTGGCTGGCGTCGCTGCCGACACCACGGGCGTACGAGGCAGAGGGGTGGTTATCACGGCGCGAGGGGAGGACTGTGCAGGGCTGATAACAGGGCGCTGGAGCCCTGGGCGGAATGGGACTTGCACCCTCTGGGTGACGGTGCGGTGTTGACTGGCCAGCGCGGCGTAGGTAGCGAGTACCTTCCGCACGTAGGCCTGCGTTTCGGCATATGGCGGCACGCGTCCGAATTGACGCACAGCGCCAGGGCCAGCGTTATAGGCAGCCAGGGCCAGTGGCCAGTTGGCGAAGGTATTCCACTGTTGCCGGAGGTACTTGGCCGCACCCCAAATGTTTTCGCGAGGGACGTAGGGATTGACACCCAGACCCCGTGCGGTGGCCGGCATCAATTGGCCATAGCCAATCGCCCCAGCAGGGCTGAGGGCCTGCGCGCAAAAACCAGATTCGTGGAAGACCAACGCAGTCAGAATGAAGGGCGGTAGGCCGTGGGCGGCGGCAGTTCGCTCCACCAGTTGGCGCGTGCTCACGTCTGCTGAGCAAACGGCTGCAGCGGCGCCTGTGCAGGTCAGCAGGGTCGTCAGAACGGCGCGGCGCATCAAGCGGTGTCCTGCGCCGTGCTCCGTTCACCAAGCTCGGTAGAGACCTCCGTCAGGGTCTCCAGAACCCTACGAATCTTGACCAGCTGCGAGAGGCCAACGGTCAGCGCCAGGCTGATGACGCCTGCCCCCCACTGCCCACCCAGAATCAGAATTCCCGCCAAGACACCGAGGGCGATATAGATCAATGGCCATTTGACGCTTTTCATGTGATTTCCTCCACGCCATATCTCTACTGGCGCGAGAGTCCGGGCAGGGACAGCAGCGCGGCGGGGTGCAAAATTGCACCCCGCCTGCAACTCTTCTGTTAACGATTTAAGACACGCGGTTCAGGGCCGGCACAGCAACGCGCGGCCCTTCTCTGACAGCCCCCGAAAGCGTGCGGTCAGGAACGCTCAGGGGCAGAGGAGAGGAATCATTGGTGACATAAAGCGCATTACCCACCCGGACCCACTCAATCAGGTGGACAAAATACTTCGGTGGAATGACTTCGACGAGCCATTCGGCCAACTTCAAGAACCCCCGCCAGTAGAGGACTCCAATCAAAAGGATGGCTGGCAAGCCTTCAAGAAACATGTTGATGACGTAGCCAAAAGGAAACTCGAGGACGGCACCCAGTACCAGAACGTTGCCGTTGATGCCGGCCACGCTGGTGCCAGTGTTGAAGCTGTAGAGCTTGGTCGTTCGCACGGGCGCTTCTCCTTGAAGAAGAGTGGCGGAAGCCTCAGCGTCCGCCACTCACAGAGCGAAATGATTGCTCAGCAGGTGATGCCCGCAGGCACGATGCCGAAGCTCTTTGCGATCGGCACCAGGTTCTTGACCACGAAGAAACCCACCAGGCCGAACGCCATCATGCCGAGGCCGCCGCGCACCTTGAACCAGATCATGGCGCCGCCGGCTGCAAACATACACAGGGCGATTACAGACACGAAAGCAGACTTGGCCACGGCGTTGAGGTTGGCGCAGATCTGTGCAGCCGCAGGGTTCAGCTGCGTGTCCAGACCAGCAGCGCTGGCGGCCGGGCTCATCACGGCCATGAGCACACCGATCGCCACCGTAACGATCATCAGCAGAAGGATGGAGCGGAAAGCAGGACGAGGGGTCGAGGAACGGTCAAGGGTAGTGGTTTGCATGTGCTGTTGCACCTCCGATCTCAGGGTCATTGGCGCGAGAGTTTTGCGGAGTTAGTGCAGGCGTATGTGGAGCCGTTGATTCCAAATTTGGCCGTTGAGATGCGGTTGCAGAGCACTGCGGTGACAACACTTTTTCCCAAATATTGAAAGGCGATGACTGTTCAGCATGAGCTGAAAGCCCACCAGAACCAGTGCCTCCTGCCGCGAGTGCACGGGCGCTGCATCCGCTTATGTTTGCTGCACTTCACCACACCTCTGAACCGCCTGCCGCCTCTTCCGCAGTCTTCCAAGCCACAAGAAGGGCGGGTGGGTTTTGAAACCCACCCGCCCGGCTGAGCGGCTCAGCGGCCCGCGTCTTGTTCCGTTTTCACTGGTCCGTACACCAAGGCGAACTGCATGCCAACTTTGATCTGCGCCACAGTCACGAACGTGTTCTGTGTGGTTGGCAGCTGGAATATACCTGTTGCACTTCCTGCCACACTCTCCCAGATGGTCGGCACCTGACGCTCGACAGTTACGGCGCCCCCAGTTGACGTGGTGGTTGACGTTGCCTGCAATTTCGCGTCCACGTAATCCCGAACCCCGGAGACAGCCGAACGGATCAGGTCATTAGCGAGGGTGGGCGCGATATCCCGGTACTGCGCCACCAGTCCAGGTGTGCCGTCCAGGTTGTATGCCGATGCCTGAACCTCCACCTCCGTTCCGTCTCGCAACACGGCGCGGTCAAATACGATCAGGACCCGCTTTGTCCGGTCCAGGCTTACCGTGCCGCGCCATAGGGTGCCGTCCTGGGTGCTGGCATAGATAGGCAATGTGCCGCCGCCCTGCGCGACATAAACGCCTGTTTCCAGTGTGGCCAGAACACGCTGCCCCAGACGATAAGGACTGGCCGTGGCAGGGGCTTCTCCCTCGACCTTGTTGTTGGCCGCGTAGGCCAGGAGTGTGGTTGGCTGCGGTGGAGCGCCCGTGTCGGTCGTCGGGGCCAGCGGCGTCGGTGCGGGGGCAGATTCAGCTGGCGCGTTCTCAACGCTGGTGCTCGTGGGCCTGACAATACGGGTCAGGGAAGTTGAGGGCGTTGCCTTTTTGAACACGGTCATCCCACCTGTCTCAGATGTCGCCGTCCCAGCTGTACTGGGTCCATTTTTGACAGCCTCAGGCGTGTTGGGCGTACTTACTGCCCCACCAGCCCGAATAACCTGGAGAGGCGCAGCCGACGCCTTGCGGTACACGACAGTGGCACCTGCGTTCCCTCCACTGCTGGCGGAGCTGGATGTGGCTGGTTGCGCATTGGCTCCACTGTTGTCCTCCCCACTGCCTTGAGCACCACCTTGCTGGTTCTGGCCCATCCTGTACACCATCAGACGGACACTGGCAGGGCTTGGTGCAGATGTGGTCACGGCCGCAACGGAGCTCTGCTCGGCCTGATTAACTGGAGTTGACAGTGCACTTTCCTGCTCTGCCATGCTTGCCGGTGGCGTGAAGGTCACGGGCACACGTTCAGTGACTGGCGCTGGCACACTGACAGGCGCTTTTCCTGCCGTGTATCCGGCTGCCACCTCCGCGTCGGTGGGATTGTAGATTCCCGCTTCGTATGGGGTTCCGGAAAAGGGGTCGTCAGACGCCGCAGGGGGACTCTCTGTACTGACTCCGCTCGCCAACTCCGCATCGGTGGGATAAGGCGCTGGCGCCGGCGTATAGCCAACCTCAGAGGGGTTGTACGAATCGGTCTGCGCGGTGGGCGCTGGCGCGCCTCCAGTTGGGGGGACGGGCAACTCTGCAGCTTCAGTTGTCGTGGTCCCATCAGGTCCACCGGTCAACAGGGCGTTTTCTGCTCCAGTCACGCTGGCGGGGGGCGTGGTGCTGATGATGTTTCCAGCGGCGTCTCTGTTGACTTTGGAGCCGTCACTCAGGGTTTCAACACTGCTGCCATCTGCAGTTTTCACCATGGTGTGCCCGTCCGGATAGGTCGTGGTGATCGTGCCATCCGCTGTTTTGACCACCACTTCACCATTTGGCTTTTTGACCTCCTGGCTGCCATCTGTCTTTTTGATCAGGATGCTGCCGTCAGGGTAGGTGGTGGTCGTGCTGCCATCACCGTTGGTGACCGTTACACCCTGGCTGGCCGTTGCTGGCTTTGTTGCTGCCGCGCCGCCGCCTGGGTTGTACGTGGCAATCGCCGCAAAAAGGAGCAGGCCACCCGTCACTGCAGCGACTGCAGCTGCCTTCTTATTGAAAACCGCCTCACCGTTGGCATTCGGGACAAAGAAGATTTCGCGGAGCTTCTCTATGGGAGCATTGGCTCGCCGGGCATTGCGCTCTGCTTCCTGCATGATTTGATTGCTTTCGTCCAGCGCTGTATTCCGAACCATCCCTTGGACCGCGACAGCCAGATGCGGGTGCCCGGGGCGCAGCTTGTCAATCAGCTCTTTGAACTCAGGTGACGCGGGATCATCCGGTAACTGATGCCCCAACGACTCGATCTGAGGCTTCAGAACCTCTAGCTGACTGGGGTCATAGACCAGTTCGCTCGCCTCTTCGGGCACGGACGTAGGGGCCGCTGCAAAAGGGTCTAGGTCAGAGGTGACGGCCATGCGGGCGCCAGGTGGCAGATCAGGTGAAAGGGTCGGTGGGCGCTTGCGAAGCCGGTCCAAGACATTCTTCATGCCCCAGTCTGGGCAGCGCGAGGGTTGGACGACAAAGCCTCCGCGCCAGGCGCGGAGGCTTGAGAATGCCTAGGCTGTTATCTGGCAGGTGCTGTGGCTGTTTCCACCTGATCAACCCGTGCATGAATCTGAGCCGCCAAATGGCTTGACTTGAGCACCGTGATGCCCTGCGGCGTGACTGTGATGAGCAGGTGATCTGCGGCAATCATGGTGGTTACAGAGCTGGTAGGAATCAGAATCCGTTTCGCGCGGGCCAGCGCTGCCGTGACAGGAGCCGTTTTGGTAGCCATGACTAGGCGCACGGGCGTGCGAATGGCCGCGCGGTTCAGCGCTTCTTCCAGTTCACGGGGCAGAGGGCCCACCAAACCGCTGATCTGGCTCCGACTGTTCAAAATGGCCGTTACTGCAGGCTTGAGACCAGTGCCGACCACTGTTGGAGGGGCCACCACGGCCTCCAGGCTGGCTTTCAGCTGCTGCTGTTGCGCTGGGGTGAGACCCGGCGTGTACTGATAACCGCCAGGGCCAGAGACGAGCGGCTGAGATGCAGCCTGAACACTGGTCCCAAATACACTGACCAGCAGCAGAACAGACACAAAGCGTTTCACCGATTACTCCTTGTCGGGCCGCAAGACGGGCGACCCCGTGACGTTCGGCACCGTAAATCCCTCTGGGGTGCTGACGACTCCCCACCGGTACCGGTACTGATTGATCGTCGTGGTGCCAGTCCGTACGGCCGCACTGGGGACCGTGCAATTCACCGGCGTAACCACCGCATTTGGGGCCAGCAGCGGCAGGGGAACCGGTGTACATGTGCCAAAAATGTTGCACTCCATTGCTTTGGCCCAGTACCGCAGGGGACGAAAATCATTGAGTGTGTCCAGTTGCTGCCAGGCCTGGAAGAAGGTGGCTTCTCCCTGCGCCTCTTGCTCTTCGAGATTCCCCGGCTCCAGATAGCGTTTCAACACTTCCAGCTCAGGGACTCCCACGTGGCCCTTGCTAAGTACGGCCGAAGGATCAACTGGAAGTCGACCACTGACATAGGCTGGAAACCGCGGGTCCGTTTTGGCCATGCTGGCCACACTCAGAAGATTGGTCCCCAGAGCGTAAAACGGCGCCATGGTGGTGCCACTGCGCGTGCCCGTGACGGTGCCCACGCCATTCCAGTGAATGGCCAGAGGTGTATTTTTCGACAGCGTCAGCAGATTCTCCTTCTGATAGTTGGACGTTTCACCCTTGTTGGCTGCTGCGCACACAGCCTGCAGGCGCCCCCGCAGGCCATCCCAGTTGACGTAGGTCGGCTTTGGATAATCGGGGGTGGCCACGCAGCCAAACGGAGAGCAGACGCGCACGCCCGGCACATACATCATCAGCTCATCGGGAATTAGCTCGATGTTGGAATACGCGCAGTAGCGCCGACGATCAACGCGGGGAATATCGTAATTTTCCAGCGATACCCCGTCATCTCGCCAGCCGTTCACGCCTCCCTCGGGTAAGGTTTTGGCCCGCTCACTACTGGGGTTGCTGGTCTTCAGTTTGATGGAGGCAGGATCGGCTTTGATCCAGCTGGAGCCGGTTAGAAGCTGGCCAGCGGAGATGGTGAGATCTGCAGGAAGTTGAAGCGTGCAGTTCGCAAAGTGCAGGTCGTGCGGCAACCCCAGTGCAGTCACGTTGTTGTTGATCCCCACCATCATGGCCCAGTGCAGGGTGTCTTGGTACGACTTCCAGTTGGCAACGAAGTCTGCTGCGACGTTTTTGACGCTGAGTTCTGGAACGTAAGGCACGCTGTATTCCCGGTCCCGCCCGGCGGTGTCCCGCAACTCCACAAAAGGCATCACCCGGTTGACACTGCTCTGGTCCTGTCCACCTTTCTCAATCAGACTCAGGAGCGCTTCGGCGCCTGCTGTCTGGCCCGCTGCTGTCAATATCGCCATCAGACTGAGCGCTGCCGTTTGAATTCGCATCATTACAAGGCCTCCAGGTGTAAAAATCCCAACAGGTCTGCACAAACAGGGTCGTTGGTACCATCACGAGCGGCAGGATGGCGGCTGCCAGCAGGGTCCAGGGTGGGCCCAAGAGAATGTGCGTGGCCGCAAACAGGCCGGCTCCCGTCAGAAGTGCGCCCCACAAAAAGGAGGGGCGCACTTCGTCAAACGCAACGATCCCCTGGGGTTTCGTCCTGGGCTTCAAAACGTGCGGGTGGCCACGCGGTAAAACGCATTTGCCCCCGCATCGAACGCCAGCCACTCCAAGGTCAGGGCCGCACCAGGTTCAACGCGACCGCCCAGCGTCAGCACAATGCGCTGCGTTTGTCCCGGCTCCACACGAATCTCTGCAGCCGATGTCGCCAGCATCTGGCGGCCATCAACTGTCACGGCGACGTCCTTGCCGTTGAACACGAGTGGTCTGGCCCCGCTGTTGGTCACGGTCACGGCCAGCACGTCACCCTGGGCTTCAGGAGCCAGGGCAGCGCCAAAGGTCAACCACTCAGGTTGCGCGCGGGTAATTGCTGGCACTGCAGCGGGAAGTCCGGCGACTGGCGCCAGCACACTCTGGACCTGCTGGCGGTCAGTCGAAACACCTGTCACCGTTTTGGCTGTGGTGGGTGTAAAGATGGGCGCCGGCGCTGTAAAACTGGGCATGCTGGTCGCTGCTGGCACGGGCGCCGGAATAGGCTGCGCGTAATCAATTTTCGGGACGTCCAGGACCTTGATGCGCTTCATGCCTGTGCCGCCGGGAGTAAACGTCAGCATGAACTGGGCATATTTGCCATTCTCCAGATACACCGTCATCTGAGCCGTTCCGTTCGACACCTTGGAAGTGATTGACAAGACGTTGCCAATCGGCTCCGGAATATCGAGAGACGCGCTTTGAGGCGTCACCACAGCCACGACATCAGACGGAAAGTCAAGTGTGTACAGGTCACCCTTCCCGATCGCCAGGAGACCTGGCCGCGTCATCAGGTCATCCACACTGTAGGTGCGGGTGATGTTCGCCCCCAGATAAGGACTACTCCCGGCAGGGGCAGTGAGCTGGGCAGAGGCGGTCGACAGAAGCAAAGCGGCAGAGAGCAACAATTTCTTCATGGGCCTATCCTCTAAGCGCGAGAGTTTTGCGCGCCTCATTTCAGTCGCACGCCATGTTTTTGCTCGACCCACACCTTGACCATCTCGACGGGGTTCAGCGGCTTGGCCTGCGTGACGTCCTGAGTCCAACGGGTCAGGCGCGCTGCAGTCTCTCTGGAGGCCAACGTGGCGGTCCCTGGGCCAGCTACGCCAGGGCCACTGATGGCCTGACCGTCAAGCAGTGCGAAGGGCAGGCCGCTGCCACTGGTGAGGTAGGTCGGCACCTTCATCAGCATCAACCTGAACGTCAGACTGTTGTCTGAGAACAGTGGAGGCCGCGTGGTCAGCAAAAACACCTGGGTCCCCCGCTCGGTAATGGCCCGGCGCACCGCCTCGGCAACGTCGGGACGCATAAGCGCTGGGGCATACAACACCACCTGATTGGCCGAGAGAATCATGGCGGGAAGTTGATTTGAGACGTTGAGCTGAGTGGCGGCCAAGGGCGCAGCAGGGGAGGGCAAGGCCGGCTGGGCGGAGGCCAGGGACAGGGACAGGATCAGTAGAGCAGCGGCGCGCATTAGTCATCTCCGTAGGCGTCGAGAAAAGCGTTGACATTGGGGTCGTGGGGAAGAGGCGAATCGGTGTTGGGCGTTGAATGCGCCTCGGAGCCAGTCGGGGCACTGGATTGCGCGAGACCGGCAGGCGGCTCAACTGAGCGCTGCTCGGTGGTGGGAGCGACCGTCTTTTTCCATCCCATCTCCTTCTTATGTGGCTTCGACTTGGTCTTGGTTGCAGGCGAACTGCCGCTGGCCGGTGCCATTTCACCGCTGTCCGCTTTCTGAATAGCCCGCTCAATGGCCTCTCTCAGGGCCTGCGGATCACTCAGGGGAATCTGAATCAGCGCGCGGCCATGCAGCGTGACGACCGGCAGATCAGGGACAACGCCGTACAGTTGCTGGGCCACCTCCTCACTGATCGACAGCAGCTCGGCCGAGTACACGGCATCCGGCTCCGCTGCACTGTCGTGACCGGGGTAGCCTTTGACCTTCGCCGCGTGGGTACGCGCCCAGTACAGGGCGGGGCCAGTAACCACGAAATGTTGCAGCGCGCGCTCCAGCAGTTTGCCGGCCGTGTTCAGCCCTGCCTGGGTAATGGTCAATTCCTCTTCGTTGGTGGCCACGTTCAACCACCCTTCCCCGAGGAAGTAGTTGATGTCTCGCTCACGGCTTAGTTCAGGTGCCAGCGAATCCCGGCGAATCATGACTTTGAGCTTGTCGTCGCTTTTTTGAATACGCGCCATCGCGCCGCTGGACATAAGTTCTTGCAGCCAGGTCATCCAGTAGTCCGGCGCGCATAGCACAGGCTCAGGCTTCGTCAGGTCCTTGGCGCCAATGCCCAGACTGGCAATCAGCGCTTTGGTCTCCTGCTCGATGTTCTGCACGCCACTCATGGTCCGGTTCCACAGGGGATAGAGCTCGTTGCGAACGGTAACCACGCGCCCATCTGGGGTCATCAGCTCCAGGGTTGGGGAATCAATCGCAGGTGTGGCGACCAGAAGAGGGTTCTGCCCCTTTGTAAAGACAGCGGCGAGGTCCCGCGGAAAGCGTTTGATTTCTTCTGGAGTCAACAGCCGGCGTCTGGCCAGCTTGACGCCCTCGCCCTTGCGGGCCTGATCACTCCACGGCGTGTTGAACATGGGGTGGCCGGTTTTGTTGATGCTGGTTTCATCGACGGTGTATTCGCCGATTTCTTCCGACAGGTTCTTGGCGTCCTCTTTGGAAGACCCCTGAATGAAGTCGACCCGCGTGCCAAGATTGTTGGTGCTTAGCGCTTGCCAGTACTCCCGGCTGTAGACCAGTCCACCCTGATCCGAGTTCTGAACCCCCAGCATCAGGCACACCCACTTCGACCGCAGCTGGGCCAGGTTGGCCATCAGGTAGGGGAGACGCCCCAGGCCGGGCAGCTCGTCCAGGTAATAGGTGGCGGTGATCGGAAGGTGGCCACCAGGGCTCTCGTCTGCCACATCCAGCAGCGCCCGGTCGGACCGGCGCTTGATCAGTTGCAGGAGAATTTCGCCTTCACCCGCCTGAATATCTTTGCTGGAGATACCGACAATCAGCAGGCCGCCTTCCCGGTAGATTTTGTGCAGGTCAATGTGCTCGTCAGGATTGTCACCTGCACTTGTGGCGCGGGAGACCTCGGGGTTGTAAAACACCGACAGCTTGTTGACCACGCCGGCGAGCATGGCGGCAATCTGGTCGGGCCGCATGTCGAATAGGGCTTTAAGCGCACTTCGGATTTCCGGGTTCTGCTGGCGCTTGTACCAATCGGTGAACTCCTCAAAGTTCATTTCACCCAGACGTTTCAATTCACGCATGTTCGGCGTGGGGCCATTGGCAATGGCCAGGATCATGGCCGCAAGCGCACGCCTTTCGTTGTCCTTGTAGTAGGCGCCTGATTCATCCTTGTACTCCGGCGGGGCAATAATTGCCCGACTCAATTTCAAGGCCTCGTCCAGAGTGTTGATGCCGTCCAGCAGCGGCATCCTCATGCTCGTCGGAGAGAAGGGCGCAAACACGTAGACCGGCCTTCCCAGGCGGTGCCAGTACAGGGCGAGGTCCCCGAAGCCGCTGTCCATTTGCGGCCACTTCATGTCGAATACGATGGCTGTCCGCCCGTAGTGCGCGTCTAAAACGATGTTTTGCCTGAACAGGCCGCGCGTCTTACCTGAGCCTGGTGCGCCTGTGACCAGCACATTCTCATGGCGCAGACGCTCACCCAGCAGCGCCAGCTTGGGAGAGTGCCACAAAAACTCGTTGCTGGCCGGAATCCAGGGGATCAGGTGTCCCAGGTACAGCGACGGCGGACTCCTTTTGGCGATCTTGTCCAACTCGGCGCGAAACTTTTTGTCTTTGACAGGAACCTTGGCCAGCAAAGCCAGTTGTTTATCTTCCAGGCTGGCCCAAGCCCCTTGTCCAGGGTCCTTCCGAATCAGAGTGTCTGGCACCTGGCGCCAGGCAAAGACCATGGCCATGAACGTGATCATCATCGGCAGCACCTGCAGTTGCAGGTTGAAGCGCAGGTTTAAACTCTCGCCGAACCAGGTCGCGCAGGCGGTTTGAAAGTTGCATTTCAGCGCCGCCATTCCCGCTGAATCAGCGCCGAGGACTTGTCCCCAGGTTGATGTGCCGGCGGCAGTCTGGACAGGCGCGGTGAGGAGGTTCTGGCCGATGGCCAGTGAGACCTGAGCCGCGGCGTAGACCAGGTAGCTCAGAGCGAGGAGAGCCGCAAGGGTACAGACCCAGGCAATCAATAGATGCTGGGACCTGGACCACCGGCTTGTGCGGGGTGCGCGTAGGGTAGTCATGCCCTGACCTTGGGCGGCGTGAGAGTTTGCCAAACAACGCCGCCCAGCGGCGCAGCACGCTGGGCGGTCGGGGAAGGGCGCTTACCCTACTTTTTTCTCGGCATCTCGCCCTGCACTTGAGGGCGTGGCGCCCGACGACGGACTGCGGCTTGAGGCATCGCCACGGCCGTTGATCTCGCCGCCGCCGGCCAGGCGCGCCTTCTGGGCCGCTGCGCGGGCGTCATTCTCCTTTCGCAGAGAACCGGCGTCACCACCTTGCATCTTCGCATCCCGGTAGGGCTGCCCGTATCCCTGTTTGGATGCGTCGGCCCGCGCCTGCTCACCAGCAGTGGGCTTCATGGGGTTCCCCGCGCTGTACCGGGCGTCTGCAGCGCCGCGCTGGCTGGGCAGCCCACCTGCTGCCTTGAGCTGACTGTGGGCCTGCTGATCCGTCATGGTCTTCGGGGCGTAGCCGGGCGTCGTCACGCCTTTGTTCTGTTCCTGGGCATTGTAGGCAGCGGCGTGGCTGCGCGCCGCACCAGCGTCGGCAGCTGTGAGGGCTGCTCCTTCGCTGGCCGCACGCGCCTTACTTGCAGCGGCTGCCTGGCTGGGCAGCCCACCTGCAGCCGCCAGCTGAGCCCGTACCTCGCGGGGGTTGGTTCCCTGTTCTGGAGACAGACCAGCGGCCTCGCGGGCCACATTGGCCACCCGCGTCTGCTCGTTGCGGCGAGCAGTGGTCGCGTTGACGGCCGCATTGTCGCGCATGGCGTTAATCCCAGCTTCGCCAGCGGACCGCAGAGCGCCGCCCGTTGCCGCCGCCGCTCGCCCGCCCACACTGCCAGCCGCAACGGCGCCTCGCGCGCCAACCACTCCAGTGTCGACAGCGCCTCGCGCCGCGCCGGCCAGGGCTGCACCGCCACCAGTCAGGGCCGCTTGCATGGTCCGCGCCGCCTGCTGCATGCCACTCGCTGCCCGGGCCATGCTCATTTCCGGGCCGCCACTGCTGGCTCCGCCCGCCATCAGTGAGGTCAGCATCCCCGGCAAGGCCCGAATCAGGTAAGCACCCACCGATAGACAGACAATCATGATGACGATCATGAATCCGAAGCCCTGGATGATCTTCCAGGCTGCGCTGCCGAAATTTGAAGCGAACAGGCCGAAGTTGCTTCCGACATTGCACACTTCAGTCGCCGTATTGGCCATGATCCAGTCGTCTTTATGCGTGGCCGCACAAGTGGAATAGGCCGTGGCGTACTGCTGCATGGTGGCCTTCGCCTGGGCGTTCAAGGGGTCGATTTGCCCTTTGATATAAGCGGTCGGCTGCTTCATAGCTGACGTCGAAACCATCAGCATGATTGGCGGCGCCAACGTCACAGTGAGAATAGCCGCCAGCCAAGTTTTCAAAATGCTCTGCAGGCCGCTGCTGTTGCCCCCGGCCCAGAAACCAAGACCCACGGGGAGCATGGCCATGCCCAGCACAACGAACATGGCGCTGCCGTAGATCACGCCTGCAAAGCCCATGAACATGACCATGATAATGAGGTAGCCGATTTGGTAGACGCTGCTGAGGCTTTGCAGTGTCTTCGTCTCCTCGGCCGTGCGGTTCTTAACGCTCAGAATGGCCTGATCGGCCGCTGCCGCTGCCGCCGCTTTTGGGTCACTGCCTGTCACCTGGGAACCGTCGAAGGCACCCATCGCATTGACACTCATCATGGCGTTGCTGACAAACGAGTTCATCGTGATGGCCAGGTTTCGAGTGTCGTTGATCACCCCATTTTCGAGCTTGGGCTTCACAGCTGTGGTGCTGGCGGTATATGCCTTTTGCCAGGTGATCATGGGCAGGGTGAACATCGTCCCGAGTGCCCCCACGTTCCGTGTGGCGTCATTGATCAGCGTCACAGCCAAGACGGACAGGACCAGCGATCGGAAGATGGCTGCCATGTTTCTGGCAGGCCAGTTTTTCAGGAAGCCCAAGACGAAGAAGCACAGAACCAGGGTGCAGCCAACCAGCCCCATGGCTGGAAACACCTTGAACTCTTTGATCAGAGCGAAAGTGCCGGCAATCCACTGTTCCGCGCGCGGCACCAGGAGATCAACATTCATGGAGCCGCTGCTGGTCGCCGAGGCTTGTCCCAGAACCAGGACCAGCAGCACAACCAGGAGCCTAAAACATGTCTTTGACATCAATCACTCCTGGGGTCACCGTAAAGGCCGAACTGATGCCAGACGCCGCAGTCTCGATCACGCTCTGCACCTGCTTACCAGCGGCGCTGGCCTGAGCCTGACGGGCACGTATTTCCTCAAGCGCCTGTTTTGCCGCGCTGGTGCGTTCGGTCAGCATGCCTTCAACCAGGTCGCTCAGTTGCTCGTTGGTGACTTGCGTCTGCCGCACCTGCTGACTTAGCGCAGTCGTGAGTGCCGTGGCGTTGTAGGCCGACGACATGATGGCCTCGGCCTGGGCACGCACCAGCAGCTGCACCCCCTCCCGGGTGGACTGAATGGTCGTCGCCGCCTGGGTCAAAGAAGACGCGTTCTTAACGGCCTGATCGGCGCGTTCTTTGGTCTGGGCCACCGTCAGTTTGGATTCTTCAACCATCTTGACGCCGTCGGCAATGGCCTGGGTGTTGTCCGCTGTCGCCTTGGTGACCTGGGCAATTGTTTTGGCCGCCAGAAAGCGATTCTGAGCCATGTTGGGATTCAGTGCCAGGCTCCCGCGCATGCCGTAGGCGTCTTCCTTAGGATCGAGGAAGGCCAGATTGACCACACCCCGGGCCTGCGCGATCAACTGATTGCGCATCTCGTTGATCTTGGCTTGCCATTCGGACATCTTGCCCATATAGGCCTTAACGTCGATGCCAGCGGTCTTCAAACCATAGTCCAGGGCGCGGCCAAGCAGCTGCTGTCCAATATCTTGATAGTTGACGTCACCAAGTACCTGGTCTTTTAGGGCGCCCAGGTCAGTCAGGCTTTTGGCCCACTGCTGTAACTGCTGGATGAATTGCCAGACCTCCCCGGCCTGACCCAGGTTCCCCGGGTTGATGGCTGCGGCACCTGTCGAGAGGGAGAGGCTCAGCGCGAGGGTGGTGGTGCGGAGAAATCGGTTCATGGATACTCCTTTAGACTGCTCCGGCCAAGGCACGCACGGCTTCGAGCGTGTTCCCGCCGTACAGCGCAACGGTTCGGTCTCGGTGTGCCCGCTCGGCTGGGGCGGAGGTGAACAGCCAGTACTCCACCTTGTTCGGGAAGTACCGCACCACATCGCCCGTCATGCCGCTTTCCTTGTTCACGATCACGAGAAATTCGCGGTACCGCCCTTTTTCACCGCTCAGGCTCAAAATCAGGTTGTGGGCCGCCTCATTCAGACCCAGCACATCGGCGATGATGGCGGCCTCTTCAGCAGAGACCTGGCCGATAATGAACTGACTCGAATTGTTGACGAGCCCTTTGCCCAGCTGGAAGTCACCAATTTCCTGTGTGATGCCAACAGGCCAGAGGTTGTAGGTCCGGCCCAACTTGTACAGGGCAGCCACAAAGTCGCGTGCCGCCTCGATCTTGAACAGCACACCGATTTCTTCAATGATCGGCACGATGACCTGGTCTGGGTCGGCTTTGGCCCGGGCCCAGATCTGCTGAATTACCAGCAGGAGCGCGATGCGCGTGAGGTCCTTCTGTGCGCGGATCTTCGAAAGGTCGAAATACACGTACTTGGCGTTGACCCGGACTGTGCTTTCACCATCCAGGAAGATGCCCATCGGTGTGTCCCCGATGTATGTCTGCAGGGCCAGAGACAGATGTTTAATTGTCTGCTGGGCTTGGTCAAAGCGTCTCAGCGACTCGGTGCCCACAGCATTGAGATTTTTTAGCGCCCTGACGAACTTCGACAGGGTGACCGGTGTGTATTCCGGATCGCCCCGGTTGTTGTAGGACACAGCCCCCACATACACCGCCTCGATAGCAGCCGTGACCACAGCCTTCTCAATTCCGTTGAGGTCTTTGTCGCCCAGCAGCGCCGTGACGAATCCCAGAAGAAACAGTTTGTGCTCGTCGTCGGGTTCAATCACACCCGCTGGCAGCTCGAACGCGTTGTAGCGCACCACCTGACCATTGACAAATTGCCCTGGGGCAAAGGGGATGAACTGCCCTTCGTCACCCAGTGAAGCGATAAAGGACTCGTAATCGCGTTTCTGGTCGACAATGATAAATTCAGCATTTTGCGCGCCCGTGCGAGCCGCCCAGCCTTGGGTGAGAAACGTTTTGCCACTGCCGGCGCTCCCCATGAGCAGGGTGCCGTAGTTCAACGTGCCATCAGAGGGATTCAGGCCGGTTAGGCTGCCCCACCGGGAGCGCATCACCGCCACAGGTCGGCGACTGCCCTGCCACGGCCCTACCAGCGGCACCATATGAGCCACATTGATGCTGAAGCACTTGAACATAAAGTCGTTGTCCTGACCGTTCAGCGGCGCCAGCCGGTCCAGGTACTGCGGAATGTTTTGCACAGTGCCGTACACCGATTTGGTGCCGCCCATCATGCTCATTTCCGTCTGGGCAATTTCTTTCATGTGCTCCAGCTCGGCTTTGTCACGCGCGATCAACACCATGCTGATGCCGAACTCAAAGACGTGCTCTTCTGCCTGCGTGAGCTGGTACAAAACGTTGCTGATGTTGTCGAGCACAGCGCTATTGCCCACATCGGGTGTGCCCAGCGAGCCGTCTGTGGCGGCGATCTGAGCGCCACGCGCCGCATTGTTCAATTTCTTTCGCACGTCGGGCTGGTACAGGTGGTTCAGGTCGATGACCAGATAGACGTGGTGGCCACTCAACCGCCGCAGCATCCGCTCCGTCATGCCGGGGTAGGTGCTGTCGCCGGGCGACAGCATATTCACGGTCTGAACGAAGCGGTCTCCAACCACCAGCGCGTCAATTCGGCTCGTATCGATATCGGAATGAGCGATCTGAGCACGGAGGGTATCGGAATGAACTTGGAACATGCCCCTGAGCTGTTTCAGTGGAACGTTGGGCGGACGGAACATGCTCTTGAACATGGGCGGCTTCCCCGAAGCCAGACCAGGATTGAACCACCGGTACATCAGACTGCAGGCTTCCTGCCCCAAGACCTCCCAGGCAGGGAAACCTGCGGCATTCAGCATGTTGACCAGCGTTTTGCGCATCTGAACGCCGCGCTGGACCAACGCCTGAAGCTCGGTTTCCGTGAACGAGACAGGCACGAGAGAGCGGCGCCGTTTGGTGTCGAGTCGGAGCGTGAAGTAATAGCGCCAGGTGCTGAGTTCTCCCCGCACGCGACTTTCCTCCATCGCCCGGGCGTCCTCACTGGCCAGGAAGCTCAGCAGGTCATTGCCCATATGCTGTTCGCGGTTGACGCGCAACATTTCATCGTCGCTCACGGGGGCCGATTCAATAATGATTCGGCCCCGGCAGCGCTGAGGTACAGCCTGGATCATGATCATCCGGACCGCCTCCGCCAGCTGCTCACGTGCACCGTCTGTCACTTCGGCCGCCGACGGCAGATCGAAGCCAACGCAGATTTCGGCTTGCTTCTGTCGATTCACGACGACGCCGCTGCGTTCGCCCCAGTACTGCAGACGTTCGGTCAGCGATTGCCTGCGGTTTCGCTTAGGCATAGACGTTCACCTGGGCCCACGAGGTCGCACCTTGCCAAGACAGTGTTTTCACCGATTCAGTCAGTAAAATGGCCATATCTCACCCTGCCGCGCGTGAGGGTTTTGGCTTTTAAGTTCCGATGTTGAGAATCAAAAAGAGAAACCCGGAAACAGACAGAACTGAGGAAGCAAGACGCTTCTTCAAGACTGGTGTTTCCGAGCCGAACCTTCAGATGACCTGATCGGTTCTCACAGAATGACTCTGTGTCGGTGCTCTGAAATCCAACTGTCCGGGGCGAGCAACGCGGACAGGGGGTCGGTCATAGGCAAGGGGCCTATGGAACAGGTCAGGCCAGGTGAACCTCACGGCGCTGACCTTCATCTGCGGTGAACTCGTCCTGTGGAACATGCTGAGCAAGAACGGCAGCGCGGGCATCGTCAAACGAGCGCGCATAGACGTATCCAGACTCCACAAAATCCCAACCCTCCGTGATCACAAAGCAGAAGGTACGCTGATACAGCCGCTCAACCTTATCGACTCCAGGCACACTGTGCGGAGCGATGCGGGGCACCACAACGTCATCACCGGCAATCTGATACTGATGCGCTTTGACGCGGTCAGACTGGGCGGCAGCGAGTTGTGACTCCAAGGACAAAGCCAACTTGAGGCGGTCCAGATGGTCAGCAGGGGTCTTGAGAATGTCGTTCCACACTTTGTGTGTCGTCAACAACTCATGGGCCCTTTGCAACGTCTGGAGCTGCTCAGCGGGGGTCTCGCCGTGGCCGATGTTCAGGCGGGCGAGTCTCAAGAGACGGTCAACTTCACCTTCCACTTCAGGAGCGATCAACTCTTTGGCGTCGTTCGCATACTGACTCTGGTTGGCTTCCGAGAACTTGCTGCCACGATAAACCGGGGAGTAGCTCTTGGTGATGTCGTCGATTTCGTCCATGGCGCGAAACACCAGCACTTGTTGCTCATCTTCGCGGCCTTTCACCACATGAGGCGAGGCAAAACGTTCATCCGGATTGGACCGAGCGAACGCTTCATCCCGGAGCACATTCATAATGGCGTACCTGAAGTTGGCAACAAACTCCTCGTCAAATTCGAGGTTCCGTTCCTTCTTCAAGGTCCATACGGCGGCCCGGGTCCTGTAATCCACAGCCGATCCCAGGAGAGACTTCTTATCCTGTTCGTTTTCGGTGACCATCAATTTTTTGACAGTCGCCTCAAACCATTCGCGAAACTTATGGCGAATGACCTTCAGGCTCAATCCTTCCAGCTGCACCATGGGAAGTGTCGCGAGGGTGTTATCGAGCGTGTAGGCGATAGAAACGGCAGTAGGCAGGTTAAAAGTCGTCATGATGATCACTCCTGTGTCCGGTTGCTGGGGGGCCCAGACAACCGGAAGGTTGAATGGGGGACTCCTCAGAAACGGGTCAGAGGATCAGGGCTGGAAAGGCAACTGGTGATTACCAGTGTGGAATGGACACGTCATGAAGGGTCACAACGCGAACGTCCAGTTGCTGGGCCAGATGTGGGTGCCGGGCTTTGACATTGAGAAGGATATTCCCAAGGCTACTTCCCTCTTCCTCCTGAAGCGGTACAAACAGCTTGCGTTCAAGAAAAACGGCGACATCTGCTTTCACACGTTGACTGGCCATAGGTACCTGCTTTCCGACGTGCGTCAGCACGGGGTGCTGATGAATCGGAGCGCAGACTCCCATTCATCAGCTGTAGAAGCGTCTGAATAGGGTGCGGGAAGTGTGGATAAAGTCAGGCAGCGTTTTTGAAGAAGGGCAGAGCGATTCTGACCACCTCTTTGACAAACGTTGCTGAGAGACCAAAAACCATCGCCATTGGTGTGAGCCAGGCGTCGTCTTTGGCTTTGGCTGCAGACTCGAGAAGTTCATTCAGCATTCCTTCCGGAAGTGCCATCACTTCATCGAGCAGGCCAGCGGCTTCCAGTTCGGTCAGCACAGAGCCAACTTCACTGCGCAGCCGACTTCTCTCTGCGACCTCATCGTCCACCATCAGGGTGTCAGCCAGGCTGCCCGTCTCGTCCTCATCGTTGCCGGTGAAGTCGATGCTGAGCAGATTGCCTGAACCTCGAACGCGCAGAGCTTCCAGTGCATTTTCAACGCGGCGAACCGTCGTGAAGTACTGGTGCTCAAATTCTGCCTCGGTCAGGAAAGTCTGGATGCGGTGAAACAGTTCGTCGGCGGTCACGGATGGGGTCAACCCAAATTCCTCGATCCACGCTTTGAGACTGTCAATCCGTTCCAGAAGCTTCCGTTCCCCGCCCTCTGCATCTTCTGCCACTGCCTCAGCGCGTCTGGACAACGTGTTCTCCATGAACGCGGCAAAGCGGAGGCGACCTGATGCGGGGTTAAAGCGGGTAACAGCTTGGAGGCTCTCGGTCCAAAAGGCATTAAAGGCGGCTGTCGGACTTGAGAAACGCCAGTGGTTGCGAAGGGCAACCACAGCTGTCACGGGAAGAACGCTGCGAGCAAGGATTTCCTTGATGGCGTTCACTTCTGCGGGGTCACCGTCATACTGAATCAAGTTCCGAAGGACAGTGGACCACTCGCGTACCTGCCGTTCCGTCTGGCCGAGCGTTTCGACCTGGACGGTCTGACGAATTTGCATTACCTCATCGCTAGGAACGTATCTGCTCCACGCTTCCTGCGTTGCGGTCTTGAGCGTCTTTCTTGTGCTCAGAAAGCTCTGGGCAGCACCCTGAAGATTGCCGTCTTGCTGGTTCATATCCGTCATGAGACCACTCCTTGAATTCGCGGTAAGGCGGAATTCCCTCTTGTGGAGGGCGAGAAACGATCACAAAAGTGATCAGGTGACTGAGGTAATTCAAGTAGAACCGCCAAGTTCTAAGCCGGGAGGGTATATGTCAATGCCCGATCTGTCAATAGAAAGACTGCTCCTGGAACCGAGGTTCCAGGAGCAGTACTCATCCACCTTGCGGCTTCCGAATTGGCGGTACTTGAATTACCAGGTCACTGTGCTCGCTTGGAGGAACAAGTGCCTGATACTTCAGGTATCTCGGAGGGTATGTGCCTGCCCGGCTTTTGTCAAGGCTACCAACGGCGCTGGTGCTGCGTGAGCAAACGCCGCGCTGCCCGGGCACTGCGCATGCGCTCTACCGATGTGGTCACAGCGCCCAGCAGTACCAGAATCCCAAAACCGATCGCCGCCAGGGTAATGTGTGGCCCGCCCACCTTGAAAGCCTGATAAACCTCAAAGCACCACGCAGCCAGGAAAACCACCGGCGCCACCACAAGTATCAGCCGCATCAGAACCCAGGCCACCTGCAGGAGATACTCCAGCCTGTACAGCTGCGTTTCCCGCTGGTGTTGCTGAGCGGTGAGTTCACGTCGCCCCGGTTCTCTGATTCGGGGTGAGCGCCCGGCCGGCGCGATCACACCAGGGTCAGGCACACCCTCCGGCAGAGGGAGAACCAGATTCTGAGGTGCAGGGGCCAGGCGGCGTGAGCGGGCAGGGGCGGTCGTGGTGGTCATGGCGGAATCCTCCTGGCCCCGTTGTTCTTGCCCAGGCAGCAGTTTGTCAAGGGGACGCGCCATATGGACTAGCTTACAGGGCGATCGCGCAGCTCAGTGCTCAGGTTGAGCCCACCGTGGGACGGTACGTTTCAAGTCTCGAATAGGTTCTTGATAGGCCAGCCCCATTTGTTTTCCGTTCACTGTGCAGCCGGCCAAACAGCACCACCGGATCTCCCTTTCGGCCACCTGCCAGCGCCTGAGCAGCCCGGCCATAACTGCTGGTTTCCAGCAGACCAGTCTCTCTGAAGATCCGCAGGCTGACATTGACCACAGACGCTTGATCCGGGCCTGGAAGAATTTGAAGTCGGATGTCGCTCGCCAGATGACCAGAGGCAATCACCTGGTTGATACCGCGCGTCAGAACGTATCCTCCCGCCCTGTCGGTGGTCGTTGGAAGAGCCGCCACGGTTGTGAGCTGCTCTACCTGCAGCGCGACCTGACCTGTGCTGCCCGGCAACGGGCGCACTTCCCCTTCGGCCAAATAGGGCGCGCCTGTGGTCAAGCCCTTTAATAGTTCAGGCGTCGCCGCTGTGAGCGTATGGTAAAAGGGCATTTCGCGCACTCTGCCACGGTGGTTGATGGTCTCTGTACCAGCAAGGGTAAAGAGCGGACCATTGACAGGGCCACAAAGAGCCCCCAGAAACACGAATCGGGCCGGCATAGAGGTACCGTAGAGGCGCGAGGGTTCTGGTAAGACGCGGTGCACCTGTTTTTCCCTCTCTATGATGAACAAAATCTTTTAAAACATGGGTTAAAAGATTGATGACAACATCATCATAGAATTCGGGGATTTTCCGATGGAATCGTAGGAAAGTGCTTCTGTCTCCCGAAGTAAGACGATATTTTCCCCAAAGTTAGACGTGAATTTTCCCCAAAGTTAGACGAAACGCAGTAATCCGATTTCCAATGGTTAATCGATAGTTTCTCCAGAAGTTAGACGTGGCCGCATTTGGACGGATTCCCGTGGTTTGACGACTCTTGTGGCAAAACTCCCGAAGTCAGACGATAGGCCCATGCCTCGGATTCCCAAAGTTAGACGATGCAGAGTTTTGAACGCCGATTTTTGTGTCTGGGATGGCTAATTCCTCGGAAACCCCCGAAATTAGACGTGGGGCAGATTTCCGGTATCCCCGAGGTAAGACGATAGGGGAGCGGCAGGGCAAGTAGACTTTTTGACCCTCGCGCCATCACCGTGCAGCCATGGGCATCGTGATCCTTCGTAGAATGCTTTCATGGCCAACCTCAATGAGCGGGACATGATCAAGGGTCGTGACGAGCAGAACGCCGCCGTCATCAACCTGATCATCTCCCAGGAGTGGCTCCCCGATGACGTTTTGAGGCATGAACGCACGTCAATCAATCCAGCAGGTAACCCGTACACGGTGGTGAGTGTCGGTGTACCTGGAATTGGACTGACACGTGGCAGTGACAACGATATTCTCGTGGCCCTTATCAATGCATTTATTGATGCGGGTTGCCCAGAAGATGGCGTCATCACCACGACGGCGTACGGTTTACTGAAGCTGGCCGGTATGAGGACGAGTGGGCAATACTATCAATCCCTTTCTCAGGGGTTGGAGCGGATGTTAAATACAACTTTTTATATCACAGACGGCTGGTTTGATTCTCACAAAAAACGATATACAACGGTTTCATTTCGCCTAATTGATAACCTTTCGCGCACGCATGAGGCGCCTTCGGGCGAACAGATAATTCTTGATCGAAGGTCTATCATTAAGATCAGATTGAACGACGAAATTACCAGAAGTATAAGGGCCGGATACATCAAATCGTTCGATTTGGATTTCTACGGAAGCTTGAAAACAGTAGGCTCACGGAATCTTTACAGATATCTGGATGCCCGTTTGGATAGAGATGGACAATCTCGAACTCGTTTGAGACAGTGGTCAATAGACATGGTGCTGCTGGGGCATGATTGTGGCTTGGTAGGAAAGCGCACGGACCACCTGAGGAAGTCGATTGAAGCGATGTGCGCACCTCTCTTGGCCAAATCCTACTTAAAGAAGGTGGAATTCGTTGGACGAGGCGCCAAGACCCGGGTGCACTTTTATTATGGCAGTCGGGAGTCGTATCAAAAGGTTGAAAGTGACAAGCCTCCCGTCAACCCTGAGCTCGTTAAGCTGCTCGAGGGGTATGGCGTGCATCCAAATCGGGCAAAGTGGTTTGTCGCCGTACTGGGTGAGGATGTCCGTATTGCTGTTGCACTCCTCGAAGAAAAACTGAAGAAAGGAGAGAAATTTGACAACACAGGCGGATATTTAGCTCGTCTTCTTGATCAAGACCTTATTCGATTTGAAAAAGAGAAGGCGGAACTGCAAGCCCAGAAAGAGAAGGAAAGACAGACGCGAGAAACAGAAAAGCTCAGAAAGCATGAGCTCTATGCTGATAGCTTCCAGGAGCTAGCATTTCCTGCTCTAATGTCCAGTGATCTTGAGCTGGCTGCCGAGGCTGCGCTCTCGGATTTCAACAAGCAACTCCTCGTGCGGCGAGGTTATACCATTGCCCAGCTCGATGACCTGCGGGCCATGGTCACAAGTGGGCAGTGTAGTGCGCCTTCGCTTGCTTCTGCAGTGAATCAAGCCTTGATGAGGGGATTGGAATTCGGAGAGCTGATCAAGCTGATTTGAGCTGGACGAGAAGAGGGGAGCAGGTGCGGTTACACCTGCTCCCCTCTTCTGTCGTCTAACCTCGGGGGTTTTTCGAGAATCTCCTGTCCTAGTGCTGAAAAATCGTCACAAAGCCACGATCACTGATGTCAGGTAGATCCCTCTTAGACTTGTGCGCGCAGCAATTTATGAAGGGCTGTACTGCCTGGCACTGCCACACCTGATCGCACCTCGGCCTCAAGCTGCATCATGACGTCTTCCAGGCCGTCAAAGCCTAGCTTTCTGAGGAGTGACACCCCTTCAGCACGTACTGGACCTCTGGCTCCAACGACGCAGCGTGCGGCCTCTAGGCGGGCCAATGGTCCCAGAGAAGGCCACGCCTCTTCCAAGCGGCCCAGCAGCGTGGCTGCAGGCGCGCGCCAGGGCGCCCTGGCGGCCCGGCTGTAGGCCTGTTCCAAAGAGTGCTGGGCCTCCTCAAAGGTGTATGCTTCAGCCTCTCCCTTGCTGTTGGTCCCCGGAACCTGCTGTGCATAGTCTCTCATGACGAGTTCGGCATCAATCTGGCTGAAGCGGTTATCACGCAGCTGACAAGCCAGCCAAAAACCTGTTTCATTCCGGCGTCCTTCGCTATGCGCAAGTTCGAGTGCCAGGAATAGGAGTTCGCGCTCAAGCGTTGTTCCGTCCTTGGCCTTCCACTGCGGGTGAGAATTGCTCCGCTGAGGGGATAGGGGTGCGGTTGGTTGAGGCATTGGCGGGCACCGGAGCCCCAGAAGATCCTGAACGTCCTGGGGCAACCACGCCGCGTCATCCAAATCGTGATGATCCCGCAGCGCCTGATAGCCAGCCTTGCCAAAGCAGGTGGGGGGAATCACGACGTACCCTCCATCTCCCCGCACGTCAATGCCACGAATGCTTTCCAGCCGGTGGTTGGTTTGGCTCTGTACCGTCTTGACAGGCCAACCCGGATGTTTGAGATACCAGTGAAGTCCCCCTGACGGGGTGCGGACATGGGCACGCTCGTGCAGGCCCCATTGACCGAACCGGTCAACGCCCTCGCCTTTGTCGACATCAATGACCACCATGCCACTGACCTGGCCAGTGACCAGGCCCAGGCCCCGCCAGCCTGGCTGCAGCCAAGTTAGGATCTGATCACGGCTGGCTGGAGTGGTTTGCAGCGGGAGCCAGCTGCCTTTAAAGCCCCCCTCTTTTCGCGGCGCCTGGTGTCCAGTACTCAGCAGGGCCTGACCATGTGGTCGTTTGTCGTGGCCAACAGGCAACAGGCTGCGGCCCAAGACCAGGTGGTCATCAGCGGCACGCAGGAGTTCGGCAATTGCCCGGCTCATAGCTCTGGC
Source organism: Deinococcus multiflagellatus (assembly GCF_020166415.1). Taxonomy (NCBI): domain Bacteria; kingdom Thermotogati; phylum Deinococcota; class Deinococci; order Deinococcales; family Deinococcaceae; genus Deinococcus; species Deinococcus multiflagellatus. The sequence continues at coordinate 89,463 of NZ_JAIQXV010000016.1, read as the reverse complement.
CAGCGCCCGCTGGACCAGTCCTCTTCGATCAGGGCGTCAATGACACTCTGCGTGGTGACGTTGGGGACGATGGGCCGCTGCGTTTGCTGGCGCAGTCTGTGAAGTGCCAGCTCGTCGTGGGGATCGACCATCATGACGACCAGAGCTGCACCTTCCAGACGGTGGGGATAGGCCCGGCAGAGGGCTTTGACTGCGGGACTGATCAAGTCACGTACATTCTCATCAACGGGTTGCCGGCGCACGTCAATGGCATGAAGGCCATGGGTCATAGCAAGAATCTCGGCGTCCTGCTCTGGGGTGCAGGTGGTGGGCGTGCCAAGTGGCGTGCAGGTAATGAGTGCCCGCGCCTGTAAGGCGTCCAATGTCCCTGTGAGGCAGGTCGGATAGGCAAGGTCGTACAGGTAGCGCCATACCGTAGGGGAGACCACGGAATGGACCAGGTGTTGATGGTCAATGGCGGCCGCCGGGCCATCCAGTCGACCGGTGTTGTAGGTGATGACCTCCATCAGGTCTCCTTGAGGCCGGTGCGGCAAAATCTGGTGTTCCAGGGCCACACGGAAGTCGAACATGTCGGTACAAAACACCTGGAGTGCAAGATGCGAGTCGTAGAACGGTTTGCCGGCGTCTTCTGCCAATGCGGCCCAGACCTGGCGTTCATCGGTGAGCAGGGTCAGCGCAGTGGTCAGGGTAGAGCCGCGGTGGCATTCCCGTGTGACAGCTTCAAGTTGCTGCGGCGTTAAGGTCCCCAGACTGGACAGCAGCTCCAGTTGCTCTGCTTCTGCGGCAGAAAGGGGCATCATCTGCGCCCCTTGGCAGGTGTCGATCGGTGCAGATTCGCACCCGCATAGGCGTGAGAAGCAATTTCGCGCGCGACACGGGCGATGCTGGCCACATACGGCTCGATGCCCTGCTTGAATTTCAGGTTTTTCAGTCGGATCTGCTGTCCGACGCCTTTAAGGGCGTCACGGACCTCTGGCGTGCCTGCACTTGGGTTTACCCAGATATCGCGCATCAGTGGGTTGGCATTGTGAATCATGATGTCCGTGTGTTCCGGCATTTGCTTGAAAGCCCAGTGTGAGACGGCAGCTTCGGCAGCGGCCAGATTGGCATGAGGCAGTGTTTGGGTGAACTGATAGGCGCGGCTGCGTCCATACAGAATGCCGCTGACATAGCTGCGTTCGCCGTCAGTGATGCTCGCGGTATACAGGTGAAAGTCGACCAACTTCGGCCCCATCTCGCCGCGCGCAGCCGCGTGCGCCAGGACATGTCCGAGGTCGAAGGGCAGGGGATGGCTGGGTGACAGGTGGCACCCGTGACTGCGCACATAGTCGCGCGTGGCCTTGGTGTGGTTGGCAGGGTTCCACAGGGTTTTGTACGGGGTCGAGAGGATCAGGTCGCGCAGTGCCGGAGTGCGCAGAACCGCGTTCTCCAGCGCAAGTGGCAGCGCCGCATCGAGGGGGCCTGGCGTTGGATGTACGTCAAAGCGCAGCCCTGTTTCGTCCTTGATGCACAGTCCGATCAAAAAGATCGAGTTGTCTTCCTTGCTCGGCCTGCTGGTGATAGTAATCGTGGTTTGCCGGGCGCCTGCATGCCCTCCGCGGCGCCGCGTGCTGACAGAGAGATCAACTTTGACGGGGTCGACCAGGCGCGCGCCGCGTTTCAGGGTCGCGCGGGTCCCACTGTTGCGGGTCAACCCGATGCGGTTGGGGTTGGGACCACGCGGCTGGTCTGCGCCGGGCGTGGCGGCGCCGTCGGGTGTGGCGCGCCGACGCCGACGAGATGGGGCAGAGTCTGAAACGGGCGGCGTCTCAGGGGCCGCCTCTGCGGGAGCCTCAGACGTTGGCTGAAGTGCTGGGTCAGGCGAGGTCGTGGCCCGTCGTTTGGACGGTCCGCGCGTCGCTGCTTTGCTGGGAGGTGCCATACGGGCCACCTTGCCAGCGCGAGGCCTGCGAACCGGCGACACTTATTCTCCGCATCATCCGTAATCTTCACAAGAAATAATTCACAAGCAGGGGCACCCCTCTTACCCCTGGCCGGAGAAGGGGGCTGTTACCCCGCCATAGGGCGGAGACGTTGCCCACGGAGCTGCTGACGCTGCTGCAGAAGCCAAAGGGTGAAGTCGGTTATAGGTTGGGTGCCTTTGTCGAGTAGGCAGTCGAGTAGGCATCGGCCTTCGGTAGCCCCAGTTCCTCATTGGCGGGGTTGACCAGGCTTTGGCAGCTGCCCATGCTTTCTGTAGCCGCTCAGGGCTTCTATTTTGTGGTGCAGCGGGAGCAGTAGAGGTTTTCTCCATTCCCTGTACTGGACTGGGCGGAGATTGGCCACCCTCCATGGGTAAGGAAGTCATTGCCTGCTTGTGAATTATTTCTTTCCTCAACCGATGCTCTCTTCTTGGCGTCTTTACCTGTGGATCTCGTGTACCCAGGGGAACGGGGGACAGTAACAGCGCCGTTTCAGCGCGAAGGGGTACGACTTGAACCACCTGGAGAACCTGGACACGCATAAGCTGCCCGATTGAGCCCAGACGCGTGCGCAGAGCTTGCGTGAGACCAGCCAGACGCTGGCGCTGCGCAGGACGCACGTCATCGTGCGTCTCAGGAGTCGGGGTGGTGGGTTGTTCTGCGGCCGGCTGCGCGTAGACGACGTGGCCGTAACTCAGGGTGCCGGGGTCTACCTGGCGAATGACCATCGTGCGCGCGGCGTAGCCGTACATCTTGAGGAACCCATTCTGGGTGATTTCGAGCAGACCGCGCTCTTCAAGGTGGCGCAGTGCGTTGTCGACCTCTTCGCGCGCCAGCTTGAGTTCACTGGCAATTTTCAGTGCAGTCTCGCGGAAAAAGTTGTTGTCATACCGCTTTTTGAGATAACGCAGCACCTGTCCAGCGGCGCCGAGGTCCATTTCCTGCTGGAGGTTGTTCTCGACGGGAACATAGATTTTTGTGCGGCCGGTGCCCTTGCGCCCGACATTGACGATTTTTCCTTCATCCATGAGTTCCTGCGCCAGGTCCTGCATCAGGTCCATGGCGATCACGGCGCCGCCCAAAGGCACACTTTTGAGCCTGCCGGGGGTTGCCTGGCCCCGCCGGCAGATCGCTTCGTAAAGGTGGGCCTTGAGTTCACTCCACAGCCGCGGCGCGTCGTGGGCCAGCACATACATCGGCTTCGCCGTTGACCAGCAGACCACGGTCCCTGCACGCACGTACTGGTCAAGTTCGGCGCGGATGCTTTTGTAGCAGCCATGAATGGTGCCGCCAGTGGCCTGCGCAACTTCCTCGCAAAGCTGACGGAGGGTGGGGCGGCCAAGGTGGCCAACCGTGTCAAGTAAGTGGGTCTGATGGGGGGACATAATCCGAAACCTCCGGGGGAAGGGTTCCGGCACCGATAGGTCACTACGCCATTTGGCCTACGCAAATGTACATAGGGGCTCTAGGCGCCCTGACAATGGGCGCGTATACTTTCGGTGCTGGCTACGGCGACGGCGTCGACGGACTGGCAACAACAGAGTTGAGCGCTATTGCGTTCCTCCGAGATTGGTCTGGGGTGGAGCCCGGGCCAATCTTGTTTTGTGGGACGCAGAAAGAAGGAGGAGAGCGGGGCGGACGGGGGGGCGTTCTTAAAGTCAAATTAACAGGGGGGTGATTTCAGTGATTTCACCGAGGCGCACCCTAGCGTTACCCTTGGGGCAAGCAGAGGCAAATGGGAGAACGGGTGTGGGGGCATTGAGAAGGACTCAGGTTTTCCTTGATAATGGATTGCGCGTTCATGACCCATTCCGAAGCCCCTCTGAATACCTTGGCTGCCCACTACGTGGCGCGGTACGCACGCTGCCACGGCGAACACTGTGACCTCTGGGTCGCGCGCGACGGCGACAGCTTGGAGCGGGCGCCAGATTTTCTGGCAGGCGAGCGCTGGGGCGACATCGAAAGTGGCATCCTGGCCCAGAATTTGAGCTGGCGGATCAACGGTCTGCTGAATCTGTCATTGGATGTGGATTGGAGTCTGCACCCGTCCCGGCACCGGGTGCTCCAAGCGGCCGTCGACGCCGCCCAGGAAATGGCCCAGACATTTGAGCACCCAGATGCCGTCGAAGCCCGTGATGCGCAGTTTATGGCCCAGTACGGCCTGAGCAGAGACCAGCTTGGAGACCGGCTGGAGCGCCGACAGCTCCGGGATCAGGTGTACGCCCTGCTGGACCACCACAACCTGAAAGACACGCGCCACGTGCTTTACGATCACCCTTCCTACTGGAGGGATGATCAGGGTCAGCTGCTGCTGCTGTGCCAAACCTATACCAGTCCTGCAGACCTACAACTGCTCCTGGCTGACGCAGAAGCGGTGCATCTGAACAGCGAAGTCTTAGGAACCGGGCCTTATGGTGAGGCCACCACGGCGGTGCTCTACCGTCTTAACTCATAGCCCAAGTGCGCGCTCTCGGTAAGCCCGGAGCTGGGCCTGAACATCTGCGCCGCAGTCTCGGAGGACCTGCTCAATCGGCCTGAGCACGTCCTTCAGATCCGTGTCGTTCTCGACCAGATCCAGGGCGGCCTCGTAAGTTGCGAGGGCTAAAACGCTGTCGCCGGCGCTTGCTGCATCATGGCCCAGCAGCAGATAGCTCTGAAGGAGCAGGGGGTTAACCTCACGCCGCAGGTCCTCAATCCAAAGGCCATCCATGTGAGGAAGCACTGCGGCAGGCGCCGGCAGGATGGCCCGGATAGCGGCCACATCACCAAGCGTCAAGGCACGCTGCAACCGGACGGTATCCAGATTGATTTCCAAGCCGTCAGCGAGGGCGTAGACCCCGCTGTGGGCAATCAAGGGTACCGGCTCTTCAACCCCCGTGACGGCCCGCAGCTTGCGCCGGAGGACTTTGAGGGGATCCCGGATGTCTTTGCTGTCATCACCGAAGACCGCTTCTTGCAGTTCATCCTTGGTTTGCTCGCCGCGCACCATCAGAGCCGTCAGGAGCCTGGACTGACGGCCCTCCAGCGTCAGGACGCGTCCCTGGACCCGGAACACGGGTCCGCCGATCAGCTGGCCGGACAGTTCAACCCGGGTAACGCCCGGATCAGATTTTGCAGACGTCCAGGCCCCAAACACGGCTCCGGCCCCTTCGCGCTGCGCCAGGTTGCGGTACAGCCCCTTCAATTCGTCCGCATCCCACGCGGCTGGCGGGTGGCCCTCACCAAAGGTCCGCATGCGGGCAGCCAGGGTAATGGCATGCTGCTCGGTCAACTCCCCGCGCCGCCGGGCCAATTCTGTCAGGAAGGCCGAAGCCCGGACGCCAGAGAGCCCGGTGTACCAAGTGGCGATTTCCAGTCGGGTGCGGGCTTCCTCGTCCTGGCCCAGTGCGAAGGCCAGGTGACCTGCCTCAAAAGCCAGGAGCGCCGTGAACTCCGGAACATCCTGCCAACCCTGCTGGCTGGCGTTGATGGCGCTGGCTGCGTTGAGCGCATTTGCAGCGGCGCCGTACGCCCCCCGTTTGATCTGCGTGTCGGCCAGCAGGCAATACGACATGAACAGCCGGTCCGGCCGCTGGGCTTCGCGCCCAGCCGTCACTGCCTGCTCGAAGGCGCGCACCGCATCATTCAGGTGGCCGTCGAGCAGCAGTCGCCGGCCCTCGGTCTGCTGTAAGCAGCCCACCCACCTCGACTGCTGCTGTGTGGCCAGCGTCAACGCTTCCGCCAACAGTTCTGCTGCCCGCCCGCTGTCGCCTATATCCAGCACGATATCGGCGAGCAACATGACCGGCCCCAGGGTTTTTGCGGACATGCGGAGCTGCCGGTAAATCGTCAGTGACTCTTCCAAGAGCTCGGTGGCGCGCATGAACTGTCCGGCCCGCTGAGCGGCGAATGCCCATGCAAACAACACATACGCCAGGCCTTCTGCGGGACCTTGCGCTCTGGCCTGCTTGACAGCCCCTTCTGCCACGCGCTGCGCCTCTTCGAGTCGTCCCAGGTTGGCCAGCGCGTGCACCCGCGTACCATTCATTTGCATCACCATCAGCCCAGACAACTCCGCAGCCCCCTCGAGCGCCTGTTCGGAGGCCGCCAGTTGAGCGTGAAAGTCGGCACGGATATACGCATTGTGAGCTGCCAGCAACGCCGCCAGCGCGCTGCCTGGCATCTGTCCGCCCAGTTGCTGGAGCAGGTCGAGACCCCGGGACGTGCAGCGCGTTTCGACCAGCGCCAAGCCGTAATGCAGCGCCAGGGACGCCGGCAGAATGCCGTCAGGGATCGCATCCAGGAAGGCGGTCGCCTCCGCATACAATCCCCGTTCCATCAGCAGGGGCACGTGCTGCTCCGTTAGTTCCAAGATGGCCGGCGTGTCCCCAATCGTCACCAGATGTTCGAGCGCGTCAAATATCTGACCGCGACTGACTGCCTGCCGCGCGGCGTGTCGGTGCGCCAGTGTCCAACGCTCAGTGGTTCGGCGCAGCTCATTGTGAAGCAGTTCGCGGACAAGAGGATGGGGTTCGAAACGGCCGTCGCCCAAGGGACGCAGCAGCAGGCCTGCGCGCAGCACATCAGCCAGCCACCCGGCCGGAAGGTGAGTGACTTCCCGGGCACTGTCGTCGTCCCACACTCGAAACACGGCCAAAGCTGGCAAGGCGAGCCGAATCAAGACGGGCAATGCCTGCAACTGTCGGCGCACGAGGTCCTGCGGGGTTAGGTTGCTGTTTGCTGCTGTCAGCAGCCCTATGGCCAGTGGCCAGCCGCCGAAATGCTCGGTGCCTTCTAGGAGGACGCCGCGCTGATCGGCCAGTGCCAGTGCCTCTTGCGGCGTGAAGGCCAGCGCATCCATGCCGAGCACTTGAAGCTTCCCCTCGGCGATCTGATATGACAGGTCAAATGCATCAAGAACCCGGCCAGCCAGGATGATCCGCTGAGTATCAACCAGTCGCTCCATCAGTTGAGTGATCCACTGCTGAGCGTCAGAACCACTGTGCTCTGCGCGGTCTAGCATCAAAATCAATGGCCCTGCAGATGCCAGCGTGGCCGCAAATGCACGCGCTGGAACCGGCCCAGCAGCCCGCTCCAGGAGACGCGTCAAGCCCACGGCCGCCTGGGGGACAAGCAGTGCCACCTCATCCGCGATGGCCCAAGCCAGACCGCGCGCCGTGCCGTCCATCTCACTGCAGTCAATCAACACACACGTGTGCCGACTGGCCAACTGCCCCAGGAGGGTGCTTTTTCCATACCCACTGGGGGCCACGAGCGCCAGATGGAGCGGTGCGAAGGGCCGCTCGAACGCGAAGTACAGCCGATCACGCTCAAGCCGACGAACGCTTGGCGTATTGCGCGGCACTGTCACGGCTGCCGCCAGCTCACCAGCCTGGGCAGGACTGGTGAGCTCCATGATGTTGTCAGTGTCCGTCCAGCGCCCATTGCAGCACGCTCTCAGGACTCAGGAAGTCGGCCATGTACTCGTTGTAATGGGCCTGTTCGATTTGCCCTTGTTCGTTGATGAGGAATTCTGCGGGAACCAAAAACATGACCCCTTCAGAGATCCAGCCGCGCGCGCCCATCATGGCGAACCCCTCTTTAATCATGTCGTAATTGCGCAGATCGACGAGTCGCTTCAATGACCGGTCCAGGCCATACGCCCGGTGAGTGGCCGCCGTCTCATCGCACAACACCGAGAACGTCGGCTGCGTCCGGCCAACCGTGCGCTGGAGCTTATCCACGGTTGTGGCCCACACCTCCACGATAGCGACACCCGCTTCCTCCATCTGTGGTTGCAGCCGCATAACTGTGCGGTGATGCGGATTGCAGTGGGTGCAATTGGACATCCGGTGCATCATCAGCCACACACGCCGACCGCGGAACTGTTTGAGCGTTACCGCTGGACCTTGGATGGAAGGCAAAAGGAAATCAGGCGCGGGGTCACCCGCCTTCAAGTGCCTCACAGGCGTGTTGTGAGACGGTGCAATGCGCGCCACCCCCCGCTGAATCAGCGAAGCGGCCCCACGGGCCACGTCATCCCAGCGTAGGTGGGCTCGCCGAGCACTTTCCAGTAGAGGTAGTCCGGCCAGAGCCCCCTGATGAAGTGCCTGGGCGGCAACCGTACTCTCTGGGGCCAGGTAAGGGGCCACCTCCAGAAGGTCGGTTGGCTTGATGCTCAGGGCGTCGTCTTCTAGTTGACGCGCGCTCAGTTCAGCCATCTGGAGGGCTACTCTGCCATCGACATGGGCAATCCATGGGACTGACACCTGCGGCTTCACGTGGATCTGAGCCGGCTGGAGGACAATAGGAACCAGCGCCATTTCAACGCGCAGGCGCAGCAGGTCTGTCAGGCGACTCTCCGTCAGATGACCCGCTTGCAACAGATTGCGAATCAGTTCGTGCGGTGTCTCAGCGCCCATGCGTGCCGTCTCGAGCATAGTCTCGGTGATGCCCATGTGTGTCAGCGACGCACTCCACTGGGGCAGGAACGGGCTTTGAACGCCGCAGATATCTCCATCTGCCAGCAGAAACGTGGTGTTGAGTACCGGCTCGTCAAAGTGAAGCGACACAGATTGGACACCGCCGCGCTCAAGCACATCAGCTAAAAGTTCACCTGCTGCGACTGCCGGCCACCGTCTGACGGTCATAATTTCACGCGGCCCACGCTGGTTCGCAGGTTGCCGTTATACGCCGTGAAAAAGTGGGGAAAACACAAGACATAAGTCGCTGACAGCATACTGGGCGAAAGAAAAGAGCGGTAGTTGAATGGGCAATGACCCCTGTGGGGGTAGGTTGACGCCTCTTCCATCTTTATGTACTTTTAGTACACAAAGGAGGGAAGCTATGCAGCTCCCACAATCTATCAGGCAAGGCAACGACGGCGAAAAGCTTCTCTGGCAATACATCTGGGAGAACGGTCCTGGACCCTACTCAGCAGAGGCTGTGGGCACCGCTCTGGGTCGAAACGCCCGCGTCACTGGCCGCAATCTGGCCGATCTGGTGAAAAAGGGATGGCTGCACATCCTCCCTTTTTCAGGTCCAAACCCTGATCACCGTCCCCCCACGGTCTATGAGGCGCTGATTCCTGGACCGCCTCTCACCCCTGTTGACGCTCCGCACTACCTGCTGCGGGTCCTCGTGCAGGTTCATGCAGACGCCACCCCCACCATGATTCAAACGGCCCGCGAGATCCTGGAGCGGCTGGGCTTGGGAGTCCATGACCTGACGGTCGGGCACCTGTATCTCGACCGCGACGGCCTGACTCTCAGAGAAGCCCTGCATTTCAAGCATCAGGTGTTTCTGGCCACCTCGCTGGTCTCTGGCATCAGCGGCGCGCTGACCTTCTACGGTGAACTGTATGACCGGCAGCAGCATCCCGGCGCCATCACGGAGATGGACTCACTGGACCGGCGCCAGAACGGCCAATACCAATACGAGGCAGAAGGCGGTGGCGTACAGCGCCTGCCTGGCCTCGTGTACAGCCACACCCGCATTAAGCTGCTGCGCTACGCCCCCACAGAAAGCGTGGTCGTGCTCAGACTCGATCCTGCTCACTGTATGCCCGCGCTGCAGAGCGGCGTGCGGCTGCTCCCGGCCCCGGTGACGTACCTCACCGCTCCAGGGACAGTGGCTCAAGGGCGCCAGCTGAAGCTCACCGACCCAACCACGGGTGAACAGACGCTCCTGGTCATTGCTGAAGACCAGGTGTCTCGTGCGGCTGAACTGGGGGCGCAGGCGCTGTTCGCGCGGCTCCAGGCCCGCCAGCTGCCTCACGTCCACCCGCTCTAATCGTCAGGCCCTGGCCAGAGCACCGCTGACCTGGCGCATCACCTGCCAGGCAATCTGGCTCGGATTGAGGCCGGCAGGGTGAAGCAGGTACGGCACGCCTTCCTCACGCGCTGCGGCACGTAAAGAGCCGTGGGCATGTGCTCCCCACCGCAGGGCAAAGATGGCCAGGGCCGTGCCAGGCTGCCGCAGATGCGCGGCAGCCTGGAGGCCGTGGTCATACCGGTCAGAAGGTATCCAGTCCAGTTCGGCCAGGCCCAGCGCCTCGACCAGCGCCTGATGGTGTGCGGGATCAGGCACCCCACCCAGGAGCACCACCCGCTTACCGGCCAGCAGCGCGCGGGCCTGCTCGACGTGCGGCGGCCATGTGGGCGCCGCAGTGGGCGCCTCTTCCAGAACTGGCGTGCTCTCTTCAATCGGGTCGGCCGGCGGCTCAGGCTCGGGTAGCTCACGTCGTCTCAGGGCCTCCTGGACGGCCAAGTAGTGGTCGGCCAGGACATGCAACTCGGCGCGGTTCAGAGGCGTGGCCCGCAACAGCCTTTCCCCGCCCACCAGCGCGACCAGCTGATCGGACTCGGGCAACCTGACGCCTGCGCGCCGCACCAGGGCCAGCAGGTGACCGGTCGCGCGCCGCAGAACCTCATGCAGTTCGGCGTCGTCAGAAGCCTGCGGCCATTCCATCAACACCAGCACCACCGTCTTGAGGGCGTGACTCAGCTCCTCGGTCAGGTCGCCTCGGAGAGGCCAGGCCCACAGCACGTCAACCTGACCCAGTTCGGCGGCCAGTGCGACGGTGTCAGTCAGCGCCATGCCTCTGCTGCGCGGCGTCTGGGTCAGGGCCCAGCGTCCAGCCAATGCCAGAGTTATTTCATCGACAGGCGTGTAGGGCAGTGGCCGCGCGTGCAACCGGTCAAAGATGTCCCACAGCATGGCGTCCAGGCCCCGGCTGCGGGCAGTGGGTCGGCCCAGGCGCACATACTGCCCCCGCCGGAGGGCATGCCGCGCTTCGTGCAGCGCGTTGATGTGGCTGGGCACGGTGAACCCGAATTTGAAACTGGGCAATGGGGGGCGGCCAATCTCTTGATGCAGAGCTCGCAGGTCTCGCCACAGGTCTTTGAGATCAAGGTCGGGCAGTCGGTGCCGGCCGCTCAGGCTCAGGGCCGCCTGGACAGCTACAGCAGCCCAGTTCAGCAGATCGGAGGCGTCCAAAAGTGGTAAGGCTGCCCGATCCTCCACCAGAAGAGCCAGCGCCGCGGCGGCACTGGCCAGGTGCGCCACTGCGGCGTCGAGCGTGTCCCCAGGAGGCAGGGGGGCACATTCCCACGCCAAAAAGCGCGCTGCCCGGTCAGACTGGAGACTGGATACGCGGTTGGCCGGTCTGCCGAGTGGGACCGACGCAGCCAGCACCTCCAGCCAGGTTCGGAATTCTGCGCTTCCGGCCAGACCGGTCACAGGCACGCCCTGCTCATGGGCCAGCTGTTCGAGGGTGGCCACCGCCGCAGGCAGTTCCGCCGGCAGAAGACAGGAGCCCCCCGACGTGGCACCCGCGCGGTAGAGGCCGTGCTCCAGCTGATTGCCGAGTGGCACGGTCATCGCGTCTAGGGTGTACAGCGAGAGCGCGACACCTAAGGCGACGTTCAATTGTTCTGGCGCCCAGCTGATCCGGGACCTCGTTAACAGGTCTACGATCACGGCGGCCAAGTGCAGCAGCACCAATGTCTCAACCACTGTGGACGTGCCCTCAAGGTACAGGCGCTGTACCCAGTCCGGTAGGTCTGGTGAGCCCTCGGGATGCTGATCGAGCGCAGTTTGTAAGGCCAGCGCCGCAGCCTTCAACTCATCAGGGGAGAAGGCTGCCAACTCGGTCAGGGCATGATCATTGAAGCGGTACAGCGGTAACCACAGGCTATTCGGAGAAACGAGTGGGCCTGTCATAGCCTCAAAATGCCGGTTGCCGCATCAACACACAAGGTGTCCTACGCCGGACGCTTTGTCCTGACCTGATTGAGCGCCACGAGCAAGGGGTGAACTTCTTCCTCCAGAACACCCTCAACGGCACCGAACACAGCAACACTGCTGGTCAACTCGGCCAAGTGAACTTCGCTTTCGCATCTGGTGATGGCTTCCAGAAGGGCGTCACGGCAATGGCCAAACACCTGTTCACGACGTTCAATGACCCAGGTCAAGGTTTCGCTGTTCAAGATGCCTGGCCGCAGCGCGTGCACCACATGAGGCAGTCGTTCTGACCCGGCCCGCAGGTCGTCTTCCAGCTGGTCGACATCGATGACGACCTGATACAGGGCCCGGTTCAGTTGGTACATGCTGTCGTTCTGACTACCGGTTCTGAGAATCAGCGCGTCGCCAAGTGCCTTACGGATTTTCAACACCAGTCCACTGACCTGCGTCTTGATCTTGCGCGCCTCACTGGTGGGCATATGCGCCAGGTGTTCGTCAAAGACTTCTTTGGCGATTTGAGCGGTGTTCATCTCTGGCTGGAGGTGCAGTTGATTGAGCAAAACGGCGGCCCGCGCTGTATGCCCGCGCAAATCCACTCGCACTCCGTCCAGCAGCAGTTCACCCTGACCAATCAAGCGAATGGTCAGTACCTTTCGGGCCAGACGCCTGGTCTGCAACACGGCCACTGTGTCCAAAACGTAGCTGACCTGTTCTGGCTTTAATTTGACGCTGACCCGTTGCAGGTCGCGCCGCGTCACCGCATTGAGCCCCAACCGCCTCAGCCGCTCAGCGGCGCGCTTTAGGTTGTCCAGGCCTTCAGGGTCGCCTTCCAAGGTCTGACACAGTCCGTAGTACAGCTGACCCCTGGCATGCAGGGGTCTCAGGCCCTGCGCCAGTGTGTCGTTGAGGCCCTGCTCAAACAGCAGTTTGGCGTCTTCGTACTTCCCTGCAAGCGTCATCGCAATGGCCGCCGTGGTGTAGGTGCCTGGCGCACTCACCCGGTACGACGGCAATTGACCCAACAGTTTCAGGGCCCCGTCAATATCGCCTGATTCTCCCAGTCGCTCGATCTCACCGGCAGCGTAGAAAACGAGGGTGTCACTGTCGTTATGGCTCATGCCGTAACTCACCAGGTTGCCGTGTTCCTTGATGGCCTGCGGATCGCCTTCAAGGTTGCCGATCAGGGTGCGGGCCAGCCTGACTTTATTTGCGTAGTACGCGGCCTGCTGCTGATTCAAATTTCCCAGGCCGCCACTGGGGTCAAGCAGCAGTTCTGCTTCAGCCGCCAGCACTTTGGCTTGCTCCAGGTTGTCGCGCTGCAGATGAATCAAAATCGCGAACTGCAGGATAAAAGCCCGGGCGAGGGGATTGAGCCGGGTGTACTCCGACTGCAGAGCCGCCTCAATATTGAGCGCGGCCAGGTTATAGTCCCCCCGGTCCATCAAAATCAGGGCAAACGTGGTTTGAATAAGACCCAGCCAGAAGGCGGCGCGCTCCGACCCTTGCGCTTCGATCAGGGCAAGCTGCGCCTGATCATAGGCTTCTTGCGTGCGGCCCAGCAGGTGAAGGCTCAGCGCCAGCCAGCGCCTGCCGTTGGCACGTTCATCGGATGAGAGGCGTTCCAGGAGACCCGCGAAATGTTGGTGGGCGGCCTCAATGTCACCGACGTGCACGTAACACACGCCAAAGTCGATGGCTGCGCGCTCCACGCCCTGCTGCATCGGCAGGCGCAGCGCATTCATGGCTTCTGGAATCCGGCCCAAACGCATCAGTGCCACGCCGCGTTCAGTCATCAGAGACAAGGCTGTTTCACCCGGCTGATCTGAAACAGACCGGCCGAGGGCGTCGGTCAGTTCCATCACCTTGGCCATCTGGCCCGCGTCATTGAGTTGTCGGAGGAGTTCTGGGGTGATCTGCATGATGGGGCTCCCCATGCCAACAAGCACCACGCCGATCATCAGCCTGACGCTGATGCGCGTGACGCCTTACTGATGCCAGACGGCGGAGTGTGCTGGGCGGCATGATGAAGGAGAAATAGACGCTAGTGGAGGTCACGTCTAGGTTCAGCACACTCTGGCGAGGAAAGACGGCGTTCTTTCCTTCCACAGTCATGATAATCACCCCTCTGGAAAAAAAGGGAAAAACAGGTCCCACGGCGGTAAGGCGCCTGCAATCACCAGAGGCGCGGTTACCCCAGCAGGTGGGGTTCACCTTGACCTGAGAAGGCCCATACAATCTCTGACAGATCTGTCATGACCCTGTTCTCTTTCGAACGCTTTGAACTCCCCTCTGCCTCAGAGACTTTGCCGGCGCCGCTTTTCGAGCGGCTGGCGCGCATACTCCAGCATGCAGCGGTGGGCATCGTCGCGCCGGAAGCCACAGGGAAAACCACGCTGCTTGCCCAGTTCGGTCACGCGCTGCGGGCAGCCTCGGAAGAACCACTGGCCGTGGCATGGTTGAGTGTGGCCCACGATGACGTCGACCGGCGGCAGTTCAACCGCTCCCTGGCCAGGGCCTTCGCCCACGTCGGCATTGGGGTTAAGCACTACGACCAGATGGCCACACTGGCTGACACCACGCCGGAGCTGGCCGTGGCGGCCCTGGCCGATGACCTTACAGCCCATCCAGATGAGGTGGTGCTGTTGATTGACGATGCCGACCGCCTGGGTGAATCGTCTGCGCGTCTGCTGTGGATGCTGTGCGGGGCCGCCAAGGATCAGCTGCAAGTTGCCGTCAGTTGCACGCCAGAGGCGCCTGTTCTGACTGCGCCCAGGCCGCCCGCTACGCCGCTGAGCTTGGTGGCTCCAGACGCCTGGGCCGCGCCGCTGGACGTGGCCCACCCCCACCTGGAAGCGGCCCTGGCGCGGCTTGCACCCAACCTGACAGAGATCCTGACGGACGCGGCACTGCTGTACCGGTGGGATGACGCCGTCTTCTCAGCGCTACGGTTAAACGCTCCACCCCACTGGCAAGCCGCCGTCGAGGAGGCGCTGCCCGTGTTGAGACAGGGGACCAGCCTGGTGCCCGGCCGCCTGCTGCGCCAGCTTCTCCGGACACGCTTGGCCGCGCAGCCGGAGCGGCTGCGTCACATGCAGCGCCAGGTCGGCCACTGGCACGCGACTCGGGGCCGGACGCTGGAGGCGGTGCGGGCGCTGACACAGGCCGACGCGGCCGATGACGCGCTTCCCCTGGTGCAGGAAATGCTGCCGATGTGGTACCGCGCCGGCGACTGGCGCATGGTGGTACTGAGCCTCCAGCCGTTTGCCTTGACCCAGTTGCCGTCCCCAGTTCTGGCTGATCTGGCCACCGCACAGCAGGAGCTGGGCGACCTTGCCGCCGTTGACCTGATTGAGGCGCAGCTCAAAGTACGTGGCCACGCTCCTGCGGGTATGGCGTTTGTCCGTGCGCTCCGTGCTTTTCGGGAAGGCGACTTGCCACGCACACTGGAAATTAGCGAGGCTGGCCTGCAGGACGCCAGAACATCGCGTGACCGGGTCCAGCTGCAGCGCGTGCTGGCGGCGGTTCTGATCCAGCAGGGCCGAATCGCTGAAGCTGGAGAAGCTATTCAGGGCGCGCTGGCCCTGGCGGACGCGCTGAGCGACGTCCCGATGCTCATCAATGTGCTGAGCCTGCACGGCTTTCAGCTGGAGGCGCAGGGGGAATACCAGGCCGCCCTGGCAGTGCACGAGCGGACCTTTACGCTGGTGGAGAGGCACCGCCACGACAACAACCGCCTGCTGCTCGTGGCGCAGCGTCTGGCCAGCCTGCGGCGGGAGGCCGGGGACTTGGACGGCGCACTGAACATTCTGGAAGTCGCGCTGCAGCGCTTGCAGCGCACCCATCCGGAGGCGGTGCCGGTGCTGCTGTCTGCGCGCAGCGCCGTACACCTCACAGCCGGGCAACTCGGTCAGGCGCTGGCCGATGCAGACCGGGCCGTTTCTCTGGCTGAGTTGTGGTGGGGAAAGGCCATCATGTTCGACGCTCTGTTCCGTCAGCTGGAGATTCAGCTGGCCGCTGGTGATCTGGACGCAGCGTCCCACACCCTCGCCCGCACCCAAAGCGTTCCAGAACGTTTCCCGGCCAACATGCGAAACGAGTACCTGGCGTTCGAGGCGGCGTTGCTGGCGCTCCGCGGGCATCTCCAGGAAGCGGCCGCTCTGGTGCAGCGCCATGGACTGCACCAGCTCAGTGACTGGCTCGATTACGGCATGATGTCGCGCGCCGTGGTGTTGCTGGCCGCTTATGAGCGGGGCGAGCCCTTGAGCGGGGCACTGGACGTCCTCCGGCGAAGCATGACGGCGCGCGCGCCTTACGCCCTGACCCGCCCTCTGCGGCTGTTCCCGCAACTGACCCCGATCCTTGAAGCTCACGGAGAGCCGCAGGTGGCCGCCCTTGGCCGCCTCGCGTTCAAGGTTGCACGCCGCCCAGTGCTCCGGGTGACCACTTTGGATACACCTCGGCTTATGCTTGACGGCATTCAACTGCGGACACGCACTGGAACAGCAGAGCTGCTCGCCTATCTGGCCCTGGCGCCTGGCCAGGAAGAATTGGGCACACGCCTGGCCAGCAGCGTCATCCCGCCGGGCGGCCGCACGCCGCAGCGCAAACGCCTGCAGGTCAACCGCAAGGAGCTCGACGAGAGTGTGGCGGTGGCGCGTCCAGGCCTGCCCGCACTGCGGGTTATCGACGTGGAATCCGGAAAAGAAGGGCGGATGAGCCTGTCGAGCGACGTCACCGTCGAATGTGACGCGCTCGAGCTGTTCGCGGGCACAGCTGAGGACGTGATGCGGCTGTACCGCATGCCGTTTCTTCAAGATCTTCAAACCGACTGGGCTGAAGAAATGCGCGCCCGCTTCACCGCGCATGCAGCGGCGCTTCTCCGGGCAGCGGCGCATGGGAACCGGTCCATGCGGGGACTGCAGTATCTGCTGCGCCTGATCGAGATTGAGCCGACGCCTTTAGAGGAAGATTTTGAGGCAGCTCTGCGGCTGGCCGAACAGCTTGACCGTCCTGATGTCATCCGCAGTTTGCGGCGCGCACAAGTGGACGTCGAGCAGGGTGAGACGCCGGTGTTGTCCGCACTCGTCAAATCCGCCTGAGACCAAACACGCAGGGCGCCTCTGCTTTCCCCCCGGAATGCGGCGCCCTGTGTGTTTGTGGTGTACACCTCTGGTAGAGGTCGACGGCTCCACCAGTTCAACCATCATGTAGGTCGTGAGGGTTTGTCCCAGTTCGCTGTATGCCTTTCAGCCGCAGACTGAATCTGCGCATACGCCAGCTTGCGCACTTGCCCCAGCCCCCGCACCCGCCACTCATTGCTGCACACCTGGCAGTGAGCCATCACGTACGATTCGCCGGTGGTGTCGGCAGTGACACCAGCACTGGTAATGGTGAAGTCATCCTGCTGCTCAAAGCGTTCAACAGTGCCTGGTTGATGCTCCGCAAACCTGAGATGGGCGGATTTGCACGAGGGACACTTTATTTTCCGGGCCATATTCCGCCTGGATTCCAGGATGCTCACAGAAGTCTCTCCGTTCGTCATGCCGACACTGTTTCAGCGGGCGGGTTTAAAAAGAATTGCGCACCGGATCATGGAACCCGGTGCGCAGCGGCAGATGACGGTTTAGGGGGCTGGACAGGGACTGGCAAGGCCCGCAGTCAACACCAGCGTCAGGGTTTCGCCCGGCTGCAGCACATCACGGGCATCGATCAGTCCGTCCTGATTGGTATCGGGCGCCACCCGCAGCTCCCGAATCTGTCGGACATCGGTGGGGCGAGGTCCGAATGGCCCGCCGTCTGCGCTGTACAGCACTGACGTCCCCAGTGAGCTGACACCTAAAGCGGCACTCAGGCTCAACCGCTCATCCAGCCGGTCACGCAGCTGAGGTCGCTGAAGTGGACCGTCGCCGGTATTAGTGGCGGTCAGGGTGTAGCGCAGACGTTCACAGGGGCGCAGTTCAAGCGGCGCGTCGGTCTCAGAGCCGCACTGCAACGCTCCATTGGCCAGAACCAGGCACAGCGCCTGCGTCTTGTGAACGCTAGGGTCAGCCTGCACCACAGTCAGGGTGTAGAACTGCTGCGCGCCGGCACACATCGCGTGGTCTGCAGTGACCGATACCTCAGCTTGGGCCACATCGCCACGTTGCAGCCCCGCCGGGCTGTGATAGGTCACCGATAAGTGGGTCTGTTCGCCGGGGGGCAGAGCGCCGCGAGCGGCCACTCGGTCAGACCAGGCCTGATCAAGAGAGGGAGAGGGCATGCCGCCGTCAAAGGCATAGTGGGCTGAGAAACCGTCCGGGAGCCTGACCGTCCAGACGAGGTTGCGCGCAGTCGCGTCCTGACTGCCATTGTTGATCAGGATCAGGGTCGCGCGGCCTTGTCCTGGCGTGGTCAGGGTCAAGCTCTGACGCCCGGGCTGTCCTGGTGCAGCTTCAACACACACGGGCAGCGGATCAACCGCAAGGGGGGCTGCGGCAGCGCTCTGATTGCCAGTATTGGACGCTGGACCAGTAACGTGGCCAGCTGGAATGGTGGTCGTGTAGGTCGAGGCGGCCCGGCCCGTGGTGGCACGCACAGGGACTTGAAGGGCACACTGCTCGTTTTGTTGGAGTTGAATGCCGTCTACCACCAATTCACGGGTCGCGGCGTTGTAGGACCGGGTCAGGTCGCCCGCGCAGCCGGTCAGTGCAGCGTCTGCCATGTTCACTTGCATGGGCAGGGGGATGCGCACCCTCACAGTCTCCTGCACTGGATTGGCATTAACGATCTGCACCTGAAGGCGACTGACCCCACCACTGACGATGCGGGGGGGATCATAGGCAGCGCGCGCCACGATAGACGGCAGCACCTTCACGCTGGCCGAGGTGTCAGCGATGATGCGTGCGGAACTGCCGTCCGCCGCTTCGGTCTGCGCGGCCGCGATGATACTGGTCAGGTCACCGAACTTCGTGACCAGTACCGGCACGTCAGGCAGCTTTGAGCCTTCACTGGCATAGAACACGAGCGAGCGACCATCAGGGCGCACCAGGATGCCTGCGCCCGTGCACTGACGCTGGGTATCACACGTAGGGTTGAGTGTCTGCGTGGTGTAGGGATAGCCGGACAGGTAGATGTGACTGCCGTCCGACGCTTGGTGCCATCCGTACTTCGTCAAAGCCTGTGGATCAACCTCCATGCCGGAGGGCAACTGCGTCGCAATGCGGAATCGGGTGAGGACGCCGGCATACGCCGATGAGCTGGGGGTAGGCACCGTCAAGCGCAGGGCGGTGCTCTGACCGGCGTAGACGGTTTGCGGCGCGAACGTGTGATTGATGGTGTAGGTCGGACTCTCAACGTAGGCGGCGGTGGCAGAGCGGGTGAGGGTGGCTGGGGGGGTCGAGCCGTAGTAGTTGGCCAGATCAGCGGTCGACGCGGTGCTGGTGAAGGTGCCAGCACTGTTGCCCCGAATGGCTACGGTGGTGACACATTGCGTGGGCGCGCGCGCGCCGAACACCTGCTCATCGATCCGCCGAGATTGGTCCATCGTGTAGGCAGGGATATCCCGCAGGGTAAATGTCATGGTTTGACCCGAGACCGAGACGGCACCAAACGGAATACGGTAGGCCTGCTGGATGTTTCCAGGTTGCGTCTGACAGACCACGTCAAGGTCCTGAGCCAGGAATGTTTCCTGCGGGGCAATACTAAGGGCTATTGGGCGATCCTGCAGCACCTGTGCGGCGTAGTTGGTCAGGGTCACTTGCCGGTGGGTTGCAGCGCCAGTGGGGATTTTTGAGCTGCTGGCCGTGAGAAAGAGCGTATTGCCATATACGCTCAGGTACGTGCCGCCTGATTGACTGTTGATCCGGTGGCCACTGGTGGTTGTGACGTTCACCGGCGCAGAGACGTGTGCGGTGCTGCTCATGGTACCCAGCACGCTGTCGGGACGTATCGCGATGACGACCTTGCATTCCTCCAGACTTGGCACCCGGCCGCCGCGGAAAACAGCACCTTTTCCCCCTGCGAGGCCAGACAGCGTACCGCCGCAAGTGCTGTAGGAGCGCTCAGCATCAAATTCAATGGGCAGAAAGTCATCCCAAGGCGCGGTGAACTCGACACCGGTCATGTCCTCGTTCGAAGGGTTGCTGATGGAAGCGCTGAGCCACAAGGCGTTGAGGTAGTAGCCGGTCGAACCCGAGAACGTCAGCTGACCTTCAGTCTGGACCGTCAGGGCCGCTGCGGCCGCCCCTCCGTTGTTGGATGAGGTGGCAAGCACGTCCGTCTGCACCTGATTGTTTCGTATGAGGTAGTAGGCCACGCCGCTATACGACCCTTTCGGGAGCACGAACGTTACATCAAACCGGCAAACGCTGGCCGCAGGCACCGCCACATTGCTGTACTGCACCAATTTCGCCTGCCGGTCAAAGTGGACGCCCTGTGTGCTGCAGGCCTGGGGGGTGCGCGCCACCTGTGAGCCACTGGAATAGTCGTTGGTGTTCTCCTGGTCCCGCGTTTCTGCCACGCTGACGACACTGCTCGCGCTGTAATCGCCAGCCGCGATGAGGGGATCTTGGTAGGAGAAAAACCGTGTCTCCCGGGTGTTGTTCTTCACCAAAAGGCTGAGGGTCAGCGTGTTGTCCCGCCCGCCACTGACTGTAAGCCTGTCCTGGTGATTGATGAGTTTGGCAAAACCGATGGGCACTCGGCCCGTGGCACTGTAACGGGCGCTCACCGTCTTGTTGGCCATGCTGGTGTCCTGGTCGACTTCATTCAGCCGTATCTGCGGCATGGTGAAACCCACTGTCGCCGGGGTACTGCTCGGCACGCCATCGGTATAGGCCTGGTAGTGCAGCGCGGTTGACTGTCTCACGTCAAAGGTCAGGAGACAACGTCCAGCGGCGGGGAGTGTCAAATCTGTGATCTGGACGGTGTGATAGGAAGGTGTGGTGCTGATGGCGCCCATGGTGCCTTGGCAACCAGGCCCACTTAGGGTCGGCGCGCCGCTGAACTGCGGGTTGACATTGAGAACGGCGCTGCGCAGGTTGAGCGGCACCGCATTTTGGTTGGTAAGAGCGACACCGCTGGTCGCGCCGGGCATCTGGAGAAACTGCATGCCGAAATAGTTGTAGGCGACGCGGGAGTCCGTCATCGCGGCTTCGAGCGTGGGCAAAAGCAGCGGCGTCGAGTTGAAACTGGCACTGGCACTGAACCGGTTGCTGACCCCAGCCGCAGTAGTCAAGGCGCCGGCAGGTACCGTGGCCGTGTAGGTACTGGGGGTGGTGTTCGCGGTGACCTGCACGGTAATGGTGCAGGTCACCGTACCACTGGCCGGAGCAGCCGGCACGGTGCCGCCTGTCCAGGTCAGGGTGTTGCCACTGCTTCCGACGGCGCCTCCACAAGAGCTTGTAGCCGTGCCCTCGTGAATGTTTGAAATGCCGCTCAGGGTATGCCGGAGGCCCGTGTCCATGAGGGGGGTCACCTCGGTGCTGTTGAGGGTCAGGGAGTACTGGAGCGTGCGACCGACTACAGCTGTGGACGGCGAAAATTTGTTGGTTATTGCCACTTCGGCCTGGGCCCGGCCGCATAGAGCGGCAAGTCCCAGCACCAGGAGGGCGAGGCGGCGCCTCACATCAGGGGGTGCATTCATACTTTCATGGTGTTTGGCGCGTGGGTTCTGACGGCTACGGCCAGAGAAACTGCTTTAGGGCAGACGACTGCGGCATTGAAGGGGATACTTAAGGATGTCCCACATCTCTGGAGCGCAGGCAAAAGCGGAGGTGTCGGGTCCAAGACCCGACACCTCCGCCCAGCTGCTTTACTTCTGTTGATTGACCAGAAGATCCAGACGGACGTAGGGGCCACGACCTTGACCTGACGGCCACGTCAGCGCCCCTTCACGCGCAAAGGTATACCCGGCCGTGACCCCCAACCCGGGGGCTGGCACCACCGTCGCTTCGACACTGGCAGCCGGGCTCAGGAGGCCTGTGGCCTGCTGACCGATCACGCGGTACTGGCCGCCAAGGCCGAACCGTGGTGTCAGCCAGTACGTGCCGCCGGTGTAGGCCTGCCACGTCAAGGTCTCGAAAGCCGCCGAACTGCGCAGTCCGAAGCCAGCGCGTACCGCCGCAGATCCAAAGTGATAGGTCGCGTCGGTGGACACCGAGGCTAGACCACCCATCGGCGCGAGGGCACCCGTTTCATAGCGGGCGGTGGCCAGGACGTTCAGCACTTCGCCGCGGTACGCCAGGCCGGCAGCGTACTTGTGCCCACCCCGCACGCCGAAAACACTCTGGGCATTGAGCGACGTTGTCCAGGGGCCGTCACTGTGGGTCAGGGTGCCGCGCAGACCGGTGGTCCAGCCGTTCTGCCAGTCAACATCAGCGCCAAGAGTCCCCAGCCAGGTCTGGGTGCGGTACCGGGCGTCCACACTGGCCTGCGCGGTTAATGCTGGCAGGACAGTGCTTGAAGCGCGAAGCCCGATACTCAGGCGCTCGCTGACTGGCATGTCCGCCTGAACAGCGGCCCGGACCCGTCCACTGTCGCCGGCCAAGGTCGGCAGCTCATACGAAATGTCGTACTGGCTCACGCCTGCCCGGCCCGCCAAGCCCACAGCACCCTGATGCTGGGCCTGGCCACCTTCCCACTTGATCCGGTCCTCAATTTTGATGCCCAAGGCTGGGGTGAGTGGCACGTTGGCGCTGAGCGTGGTGGCACTTCCCTGACCAGTCAAGCTCTGCTCATGCCGGACTTTCAATGCAACAGGCTGGGTAAGACTGGCCTCTACGACAGCCCGAATATTTCCCTCTGAACTGGCCGCTGCGCCCAGGCCGAACGTAAAGGCGCCTTGCGTGTGGACCCCAAGCACTTCGCTGTCCAGCCGCTGGCGTGCACTGGCGTACTCAGCGCGCGCACGGACACCAAAGGTCGGTGACAGCGGGAGGGCGGCACTCACGTTCGCTGTGGTGCCCGGCGTGCCTTCGAGGACTCCCCGGTAGCCCTCGGTCTGCACCACGACGTTGGCGGTCACCAGCCCCTGCCCAAAGGCCTGCTTGAGGCTGACTTCACTGCGGACGCCAGCATTGACCAGCCCCAAAAACCTAACGAGACGGCTGGTGTCCTGAAGGGTGGCCCGAACACCGAATGTGCCGTTGCGCGCTTCGTCAACGTACGCCAGAACGACTTCTCCTCCACTGTTTCCGCTGCCTTTGAAACTTCCCCACGCCCGGCGCATCCCCACGCCCCAGACGGGGGTCAGCTGCGCTGGGTCCCCAGGCCGATCAAATGTGATGTCCAGCTGCGGCTGCTCCAGGTCAGGATCCGTCAGGGCAACTGGCCGGGTCAGGGTGACGACGCCTGTGTCATAGGTGACGCTGTAGTCAATGCCGCGAGTCAACGTGCGGACGCGGCTAACGCCCTGAACCTGACCAGTCACACGAAGGGTTTCGCTGGCGGGGGTCACGCCGGGGCCCAGCTCAATCACGCTCCTGATCGGCTGGACACTCAGGTGCTGCCGGCCCTGGGTCACCTGGGCTCGGTAGACGAACGCTTCGGCCCCCCCCAAGTCTGCCGCCGCTGCCAACCCATCCGCGTCGTACACCGCAGTGGTGAGGGGATTCACTGCTGCCTTGAGCGCGTAGCGGACACTCACGCCTTCTCGACGGTATTCAGCGGCCACTGCGCCGCGCGCCGTGAGATCATTCTGGACTGTACTGGCGTCGCCAGTGACCAAGTGACGGGGCGTCTGAACGTCATTCAACACTTGTAAGCCTTCACTGTCTGCATTGAGCCGAAGCTGGCCGCCCGCCCAGGGGAGCTCCAGGGTGGCGCGGCCAGCAAGTTGCCCGCGGAACACCGCGCCGCTCATCAGGTTGTCCCCGCCCAAGGTGTAGCTGGCTTGGCCCACTATCAGCTGGCCCTGGCCAGCCCCCAGGGTGAAGGTCGCGCGTCCAGCGTAACTTCCCGCGGTCAAGATCACCTGACCGCTCGCCTGCGGTTTGAGGCGGAGCTCGGCCCGGCCGTCGGTCAGGGCCAGCTGATACCCCGGGGCTGCTGGAATCGCGTCCGGATTCAGGGGCTGCGCACCTTCAATGCTGAGTGTGAGGTTGGGCACGCGCACGGGCAAGCCCGCGTCATCCTGCACTTCAACCCCGATGACAGCTGGGGTGCGGGCATCGCCCTGAAGGCTGACCGGGGTGAATACCACCTGCGCGGCTTTCCCTGGAACACGGACAGTGACCGTTTCGCCGCCCACCTCCAAGATGTTCGTGCCGGTTTGCAGTGGAACCGCCACGTACGTGAGGGCGCCAAAGCCTTCGCCCTGGACACGCTTGCCAATCAGCTCAGGGCTGATCACCTGTCCATTCACGAGCAGCGGCGGCTCGCTCCCGGTGTAATGCACCTCAACCGCCGTGCTGCGTTCCTGCAGCACGGCGCCGTCCAGTGGGAACCGGAGCAGGCCTTCCGCGCGCGACAGGCTGATCACTTTGGGCCGCTGAGCTGTCCGGGCGTCATCCTCGTCGATCTGACCCTGAAGGTGGTCGCGGCCCTGCTCGGTCAG
Organism: Deinococcus multiflagellatus; assembly: GCF_020166415.1. Taxonomy (NCBI): domain Bacteria; kingdom Thermotogati; phylum Deinococcota; class Deinococci; order Deinococcales; family Deinococcaceae; genus Deinococcus; species Deinococcus multiflagellatus. The sequence goes on along the minus strand of NZ_JAIQXV010000016.1, from coordinate 65,247 downwards.
CCGGACGATGGCAGGCGCCGCCAGTTCAGACAAAGCTGCGCTGTGGGTGATGCGGTAGGACACCAGACGAACGGTGGCCGGAACAGTGAAGTACAGCCGACCGGATCGTCCGACACGCAGATCAACGGCGCGGCCCAGATCATCCGTGGCGCTGCCCGGCACCAGGGTCGCGCCTTGCGGCAGGGTGTGGGCCACCAGGAGCGTGCCGCCTGAAGGCACGTCTAATCGCAAAGAGACGGTGCTTCCACGCGTGAAGGGCAGAATAAGCGGCGCGCGAGGGGACGCGGCCGGGGGTGAAACCACAGGCGGCGTCAGCAGGACGGCAGCAGGGGTCGGTTCAGGCGGTCGGACCTGAACTGGAGGCGTGGACAGCGGCACAGCGGGGGTTTTCGCGGACGGGGTGACGTGCACCTCGCCCGGAGGCGACTCAGGCGCCGGTGGCGTCAGGGTCATGTCCTGGTTCTGCACCTTGAGCCCCACGGTGTTGCTGTGCTGAGCGGCCCCCACAGGAATTCGGGCCTCCAGCAGAATTGCCCCTGCAGTGGCGGCAGGGACCGTCACCGTGAGGACCTCACGGTCTCTGCCGCCACTCAGGGCCTGGAGTCGTCCATCTGGAAAGCGCAGCCGGAGGTTCAGTTCGTTTTCGCCGTCCGTGTCGTAGATGCTCAGGGTGCTGCTGTCTGCACTGGGCTGTAAGGTGGCGAGTGGCACCCACTCCCGGGAGAGCACCGTGACATTGACCTGAGGCGCGCTCACCCGGGCGCCCACGACCCCGAGGGCAAACGTGTTTTTTGACGCGCCTGTGGTGGCCACCCGCAGGGTGTAGCGCCCAGCAGGGAGAACACCCGTGAACAACAGGTCGCGGGCACTGCCTGATTGAGGTAGATACGCCCGCTGGGCCACCGTGCGGCCATCAGGTGATGTCAGGGTATAGACCGTTCTCGTGCCAGCACGGTCATACTGCTCGTCTCCATATTCCTCAGCGAGTCGGTAGTCTTGAGGATCAAGGGCAGGCGAGGTCAACAGCACACTCACCAGACCACGGGACGCCACGTCCAGGGTGAGCACCTGGTCGCCACTGAGCCACAGGAGACCGTCCCCGACACTGGTCAGCCGCGGTGTCTGGCCCGTGGTACCCAGAATGACGCGGGTTTCGCCCGCCTGTTGGGTGGTAACGGTCGGCAGGGGCTCGCTGGCCGCAAAGGCCGGAAAAGAAAGGCTCAGGAGCCCGGTCACGAGCATAAGATTCAGGGCGGACTTCACTTGGCAGCTCCTTGGACCTGCACTGCAGGATCTGTGGTCAGAGACGCGTCCGGTAGCGCGGACGTGAATGTGTACTGGAGGGTCACGGTCTGCCCTGCATCCACCTGGCCGCGCCAGGTAGGCACGCCTGACTGAAGGGCCGCTCCAGGGGGGAGAGGGTCACTTAAGTCAAGCGTGATGGGCTTTGTAGCCTTGAGCGTGAGTGTCACCAGCACCACCAGTGGTGAGGTCCGCTGCACGGTCTTCATTACGCGCCAGCTCCCGCCATCAATCTCTGCGCTTCGGGCGGCTGTCCCTGTTCCTGTTGGTGGGAGGAGGGGAAAGTCGGCGGCCACCACTTCAGACAAGGTGACCAAGCGCGTTCCGGGCATAAGGAGCGAGCCAGACAGCACGTCGGCGCTGTACGGCACGCTTGCCCGGTCAAGGCCCACGGCATACTGACCGGCCCGCAGGTTTGGAATCGCGTAGCGGCCTTCAGCATCGGTGAGCGCAGTCGCGACGCCGGAAACCACGAGCCTGGCGCCCTTCACAGGCCGGTCAGTGGTGTCAAACCGCCGATTGCCGTTGAGATCAAGGTAAACGCGGCCCAACAAAACCCCCAGCCCCGGCGCATTCACTCGAACGATGGCGTCGACTTCAGGCGTCCGGACAGGCTCATTCGGACGAGACGGACTGACGGCCCAGGCCTGCGCCACGTTGCGGAGTGTGAGGTACCCCAGCGCCTCGGGCGTCACCGTGGCGACGTAGGTCAGCCGCACCGCCTGCCCAGGTGCGAGGTGGTCACCGCTGACTTGGATCACTTGAGGATCGGGATCCAGGTCGGTTGCGAGTTGTCCGTTTAGGCGCAGCGTTGCGGCGTCCAGATGCAATCCCCGGGGCAAATGGTCTTGCACGGTAAACCGCTCCAGCCGCGCTGACATGCTGGTGTTGGTGACCGTCAGCGTGTAATTCAGGGCGTCGCCGACCCCCGCATGCAGTTGCCCGCTGACCTTGGTAATGGCCAGGCTGGGATCCCAGACATGGGTCCGCACGGTGTTGGTGGGTACAGGAGCTCGGAGTTCAGTGCTGGTCACCTGCGCCGCGTTGTCCACCAGCACGTCATCCGTAAGGGTGTCGAGTTGGGCCCTGAAGGTGAATGAGACCTGAGAGCCCGCAGGCAGGGAAGGCAGCTGAAACGTCACGGTCTGGCCTGCAACCCCTGCGGGCTGCTGGGCATCCAGATATTTGAGGCGTGCATCGAGCGTGTCAGTGACACGCACATCAGTGACCGTGGCCAGATTGGGATTCGTGACCGTGACGGTGTACGTCAGGATGTCCCCTGGCTTGGCCTGTGCCTTATCCACAGCTTTGGTGGCAACCAGCGGCACAAGCGAAGCGTCCACGCGGGCCAGGCCCTCGGCATCGACAACCGCCGAGCACGAAGCACGCAGTCGGCCCACCGCAACGCCCGCCCCCTGCGGGGTCACGCCCAGCACCACGTCGCGGCGTTCGCCCGCTGCGAGCGTGACGGTGGGTGGCGTCAGTGTCTGACCCGATAGGTTCAGCAGGGCCACATTGGCCCCTGCCGTTGCGCCTTGACCCGTCTGCGTGCCCAGCGCCTGCAGCGGATAGGTGGACGTAACGTTGCCGGTGTTGAACAGCGTGAACGTGAAGGCAGTGAGCTGTCCTACTTGGCCAGAGGCCTGCTGCGCTGCGGGACTCAGGGCCACGCCACACACGTCCCGAACCGTAAGCGTGACGGGGTTGCTTTGAGTGTCGGCTTCGTCAGTGGTGAAGATGGCTGTGTTGGTGATGGTCGTGCCGGCTGGCGTCGGGGCCGCGAGCGCGGCGGTCCCCAGGCTCAGCGCGAGCGCGAGACGCACGGCATTCGCAGCCCGCCGCATTTACTTGACCGCCGTGATGAGCGTCAGGGTCAGGCCCTCGCCGGCGGGCAGCACGTCTTCCGAAGTGACCACGCCGTCACTGTTGCTGTCCCAGCCCAGATATACCGTCACCCCTTCAGCGTCTTGGATGGACGGGACCTGAAGCGTCCAACTCTGTCCGTCCAGGCTGTAAAGCAGCTGTCCGGCATTGAGGCTGGCGACGCCGCGAAACGTCACGCCTTTGAGGTGCTGGGGCAGCGTGTCTTTCAGAATGGGCCGGCGCAGACCACCATTGCCGCCATTCGATCCGGTGATGGTATACAGCAGGTATTCGTTGGGCTGAACGAGCCCATCAGTAATGGAAACAGGCGCCGCGCAGGTCGCGTCCTGCCCGCAGCTCTGCACGGTCTTCGCGCTGCTGGGCACACCTTTGAGAATCATGGTCACATCGGTGAGTGTGAGGGGCGCGGGGGTCTGGTTGTCGACCGTCTCGCTGGACGGCGTCACAATGGACGCACCCAGTTGCAAGGTGTCCTGGACGCCGCCCGCCAGACCTGTGGGCGCCGTGACAGTGACCCGAATAGGCAGGCGCTGGCCCGAGGCGAGGGTTCCGTTCCAGAGGGCCAGGGCATCTTGCAGCGTGCTTGCTGCTCCAGCGTCCCCGATCTGGTAGGCATACGACCAGGCCCCGCCCGAATCTGTCAGCGCCAGCGCCTGAGCTGTCAGTGGCGCGTTGCCGGTGTTGTGCAGTTCATGGGTATACGTCACGCTGCCTGGGCTGGTGGACGTACCGTTCTGACTGGCACTGAAGGTCAGACTGAGCACTGCCTGAGTGCTGATTTGCCCGAAGTTGTCCCGGTCAGTCACAGCCTGGTCCACGCCACTGGTGGCCCGCGGACCAAACACGAATGTCGCGCCACTCTGGGCACCACTCGGCACAGGGTAAGTGGCGAAGAGAACACGTTCTTCGTCGGGCTGTAGAGACACAGTGCTAACCGGTGAGTCCTTATCAGGGTCAAATCTGCCGTCACCGTCATCGGCCCAGTAGGTCACCAGGGCGCTGGTCACGCCCGGCTGCGCCTGGGTGTCGAGGGTATAGATGTCGTTGCCATTGCTGGGGTTTCTGATGAGGTAGGTCAGCACGCCGTCCTGTCCTGGCCGACCAATGACCGTCTGACCAGGCTGCGTGGCTGAGCCATTGGGCGTGATCTCGACGGCGGCCACGTGGCGGACGGTCAAGGTGACCCCGTTGCTGGGCGTGGTGACGTTCTGGCCAGCGTCATCCACGCTTTCGAGGCTGGCAGTGTTGGTGATGATGGTCCCTGCAGGGGTACCCGCAGCGAGGGCAGCCGAAGCGGCTGAGAGGAGACAGGTCAGCAATAGTCGTTTCATGGTGTGTCCTTTAAGGGGCGGCCAGACGGTCGCCCCTGACGTGATGGCTAACGAACGGTCTAGAGGCGTCCCAATCAGTTGGTCTGGGTGGCGACCGACGTGGGTTGAAAGGGGAGATACGTTTCAGCGGGGAAGGCTGTGGGAACAGCGCAGTTTGGGCCTTTGACCTGAACGTACAGGGCCGCGCCGATCGCCCGGCTGCGTGCCGGGAGACCGTCATCAGCAGTAAATTGACCATCACCGTTGAGATCAGGGCCGACTTCAATGCTGGTGCCCTCTGGCAGATTGGTGGGCGCCGTATTGGTCCACGTTCCGCCATTCACGCGGTAAAGCGCTGCAGGCGAATTGAACAGGGGAACCGTGTCTAGGAGGGTCGTATTTGCAGGAATGGTGTCGCGCAGGCGCCCTTGCCGCAGGAGTGCGTCGCCGTCGTTGCGCGCGAAGAGGACATACTTCACAACACTGCAGGGCTGCACTTCGATGGGCTGCTTGTACAGCTCAATGGCATCGAACATGGTCTGCGCCGCTGGACAGTTCAGCGTGCCAGCGCCGTCTAGGCTGCACAGCGCCTGGGTTTTGTCGAGTCGGCCGATGCCTCGGCCGATATAGAGTTCGTCGGTGCGGAAGCGGGCGGCGTCGTAGGGGGTCAGGATAAGACGCTCAGGCGAACCGATCTGTGGGGTGTATGCATAGAGCCGCAAAGTGCTGACCGTGGCATTGGCTTCTCCGGCAGGCACACTCTGCGTGACGTGCAGCTGCACGCTCTGCCCCGCTGTCAGGCCACCAAAAGCTGTCAGCGCCTGCTGAGGGCTGGCGTATTCCGTAGATTGCGTGCCCAGGCGGTAGGTGGTGGGGTAATTGCCCCCTTGCTGGTCAAGCTGCAGACTGTCTGCCGTCAGCGTGACGTTGCCGGTGTTGCGGAGGGTGTGCTCCGTGATGACCGTGGCCGGGGCTGTGGTGAGACGGAAGTTGTCATCCATCAGTTCTGCGCCGACTCGGTCCTGGGTGTCGATACATCCAAGATTGGCAGTGTCTGCGACCGTTTTGTTCGCTTCACTGGTGGCGACCGGCGAGATCTGAAATTGGGTGGTCCCTGCTTCGTCCTGGCCGATGGGGAACGTGGCAAACAGCGTGCGCGTTTCACCTACGTCCAGGCTGACGGTCGTGACACTCTGATCGACTGCTGGATCAAACGTGCCGTCGCCATCGTCAAGGTAATAAGTCACAGCCGTGTTCTGCTGAGGTGGCCCATTGTTGACTGACGTGGTCAGGCTGTAGACATCTGGGCCGTTGCTGGTGTTCTGAATCTGGTACGTCAGTACCGCATTTGTCCCGGGCACACCGATGACCGTTTGCCCACACACAGGCGCTCCGCCGGAGGGAGCACCTGGGGTACCGTCTGGCGTCACCGAGACCGCTGGGACGTGCTTGACCGTCGCAGTGACCGTGTTGCTTGTGTCTGTGGCGTTGGTACCTTCATCTGTCAGGTAATCCAGGTAGCCAGTGTTGGTGATTTCCGTTCCGGCTCGGGTCGTGCTCGCAGCAGTGGGATTGGACGGTGTGGTCTGGGCGCTGGCGCTGGAGAACGTCAGCGCACCCAGCAGCAGCAACGGCGTGAGGTGGCGCAGGTGATTGGTCATGGAAGTCCTTTGGTAAGCGAGGTCAGTTGACCTTGATGTCGTACGCCACCGTGTATGGGGTGTTGAGCTTCATGGCCGGCAGGGTGACGCGGACCGCGCGGTACTCCTGTTCGGGTGCCGGCACCAATTTCGTGACACTGCGGCCGTTTTCATTCACCGTGACGCTCTTCATGGGCTTGGGGCTGAAGGTTTTGCCGTCAAGTGAAAACGTGGCGGTCGCGCCGCTCGGCAGGGCAAGATTGCCGGCAAACGTGGTGTAGGCCGGCACCGGGATGGTGGCCCGGGGCGAACTCACAGCCTTGTCTGTGGTGACTACAGCCACCTGTCGCAGCACTTGGCCGGGCAGCGCGGTCGTGACTTTTTGCAAGGTGGCTGCGCCATTCACGCGGACGGTTTCATACAGAGCAAGATCCAGCGACGCCGCGTGCACAGTGACGCTTGTAAGGGCAGCGAGCCATAAGGCAGTGGAAATCTTCTTCATACAGTCTCCTTTGGGCAGCGTGGGCCGGTCTGCGGCGGCTGCACTTAGAGGTCAGGATGTTCGGCGCAAGGGTTTTGGCAGCAGCCGCGCTGATCGGTGACAGAGAAAGAAGCGCGCCGATCTGACACCCGCTCCCTGGCGGCACTACAAGTGCGGACCAGAGATGTTCGGTGCATCGACTGGGGTCTCAATCCCCAGTCGCGTCAATGCCTGCTGACGGCGGTGGCTGTACAGCCGTTGCGTCAGCACCAGTGCGAGCATGCTCGCGCCCATGGAAAGCCCAATGCACACCCCCTCGGCTAGGTGGGGCATGAAAAACAGCAGGGCAAGCCGCACGATGATCAGTGCAGCGAGGCCCGCGATATAGGCACTCGCCTCAAAACCAAGGATCAAGGCGCGGGGCAGCAGCGCCAGGGCATGGTCTGGGCGGTGGGTGGGGTCGATCAGGTCCAAGTGGGCCTTGCGGAGGCGCTCCCAATCATGGAGCGCGTTCGGGTCCCGATCCTCACCCGAAGTAATGACCGGCAGTAGGGTACGGAGCCCCTGCGTGTACGGCAAAGAGCCAGGCGTCAGACCGCGCAGTAGATGATGGGTGGCCAAGGGCGTGTCCATGCGCGTGAGCCTGAGGGCGTGAGGGTTCGAAATGACAAGAGAACGCCACGAATTTTGCCCCCAACCTGTCTGCCCTCATCAATTTAGGCTTGAGCGGATTTGCTCGCATTTTCATGCTGTCCTAGACAGCGAAAATTTCGCGAGGCTCCAGGAAGGCCAGGAGGGGGCCTCCGAATGGTGATGAGGGTGGGGGAGCCTCGCAAATCAAATTTCAACTATGCGGCTCTTCTCATACCTAATCGGTCTTAGGTAGGATAAGGACATGGCGCCACGAGCCTCCCCCACCCTCCACCTTCGGTTCACGGGCGAAGGGCTCACCCTTACGGATCAGGCGGGCGTGACCATCACCCTTCCGCACCAGACCGTGTTGCTTCACACCCCCTCAGGTCCCGTGCACCTGTCTCGCGAAGGTCAACACACAGCCTCGCTCACCGAGATTCCCAGCCGGCAAGGTGAGGTCGCTGCGTTTCACCCGTACAGCACGGGTGCAGCCGTCGCTGATTACGTGGCGTACGTCATGACGCTTCAGGAAGGGCCCTTCGAATCGCGCCAGCTTCTCCGTATGCTCATGGACAATACGGCGGCCGGCAAGGTGAGCGCACAGACCTTGAATGCCAGTCTGACCCGGGACCCCCGGTTCATCAAGGTCAGCCGGGGGATCTGGTCCCTTCAGGACCCTCCAGCTTTAGATGATGTGGAGTCAGGCGATGACGATTTGATAGACCTCGAGCCGGAGTCCAGTTGCTTGATGTACCAGATCGACACTCGGTTGCACGGCCGAACGCAACTGCGCCGCACCTTGCAAGTGCCTGCGGACGCCACCTTGCTGGACCTGCACCATGCCCTCCAGACGGCCTACGGCTGGAGCGATGAGCATCTCAATCAATTCCGGATCGGAGACACCGAGTATGAGGCACGCACCGCTGACCCCACGTTGGGTGAGGGGGCAGTTGATGCCGCGACGGTACAGCTCGATCAGGCCCTGTCCTTGGGCCAGACAGGGATCTATCTCTACGACTGGCGCGCCAGATGGCGCGTGGTTCTGTGCGTGACTGGGGCCGTCCTGGTGCCAACGACCACGCCACGCTTCCAGTGCCTGAACGGCATGGAGCAGGCGATTCCTGAGGCCTTCTTCGGTGAGGACGAATATGCCCGCGTGTTGAATGCCATGCGAGCTGCGCCAGACAGTCCAGCAGGGCAAAAAGGCTTGAAACGCCTTGGCCCCTCGTACGACCCCGCCGCGTTCAACGTGGACGCCCTCAATGCGGAGTTGGGGCGGCGTTTCCCATGACCCTCGTTCCGTTTCAAGGCTCGCTCCTCGCGCAAACTCGGGAATGGACGAATCTGCATGACGACGAACTGCGCCGCCGTGCCGTGAAAGCCGCTGGCGAAAAGGACGTCGCGGCCCTGGTGTCCCTGACCACCGCCTACCTGGCCCATCAGGGTGGAAGTGGCGTGCTGACCAGTCCCCGGACCACCGAAGCCTATGCCCTTGGAGTTCGGCAGTTTCTCGAGTACGCCACGGAGCAGGCCGTCAACCTCCTGCGGCCGGGGCGGCATGACGCCCAGAGCTACATCAACCACATGCTTGCAGCCGGGCGCAAACCGGCAGGGGTACAACTCAAGGTCGCGGCCGCGAGCTGCCTGTACCGGGCCCTGCGCTGGGCTGGGGCCACTGACGCTGACCCCTTCCGGGACGCCAGGGTGCCCAAGGACCGCACGCCGGGCATCGTCAAACGTCCCCCCTATTCCGAAGACGAGTTGGCTGACGTGCTGGACCACGCCGATGTGCACGTGAAGTTCCTACTGTTTGTGACCGCCCATGCTGGGCTGCGCATTAGTGAAGCGCTGGCGCTGCAGTGGGACGACGTGGATGAAGCAGGCCGGCGCCTGCATGTGCGCAGCGGGAAAGGGCGCAAGGCCCGCCTGGTGGCCATGAGCACCAGCCTCGCCCGAGCCGCCCGGCACTACCGAGGGCTGTACGGCCCCGGCGGACCGGATCATCAAGATGGGAAACGCACCACCCCACGCGAGTACGTCTTCCGATATGGCCACATGATGACCGCTCGGTACCATGTGGAGAAAGCGTTCAAAGCCGCAGGCGTCCCGTTCCGTGGCTTTCACCCGGGGCGGAAGTATGCGGGCACGCGCCTGCTCCGGCAGATCAAGGATTTCGGCCGGGTGGCGGCGCACCTGGGGCATGAAAGTGTCGATACCACGCGGAAAGGGTATGCCCAACTCGCGGCGGACGACCTCAAAGACGACCTCGCCGGGTGGTAACTTCAACGACAGTGCTCTCGTTCAGATACCAAGGGTTTTCGCTGTCCTGGAGAGGAGAGAGCTGCTCATGCCGTGCATTGTGATGCATCTCCTGGCGGCTTGTTGAATAGGGTGGTATCTTCTCCAGCATCAAAGGCGATCTCACAGGATCGCCTTTCTCCTTTTCCCTTGGGTACCTGCTCCACACCTGCAGCCTAGCGTCGGGATGCCACACGTGCCCGGCAGCGAGAGGCGCCCCAGGGTCAAGCCATGGGGCGCCTCTTTCCCTGAATTAAAGGTCGCCTTTTAGGGTGCTGGCGACCTTGAAGGCGACTTTCTTGCCGGCAGGAATCTGAATCTTCTCGCTGGTGCCGGGCCTGACGCCGGTGCGGGCCGCAGTCTCTCTCACACTCAGGGTGCCAAGGCCGGGCAGACCGACGCTCTGCCCCGCTTTCACTGCGTTCACCATGATGTCCAGAGCCGCCACCACGGCTTCTTCGCTCTGCTTTTTGGTCAGGCCGGTCTTGTCCGCAACCAAGTCCACCAACTGGGTCTTGCCGATTTTGCCCGCGTCTGAAGCGGCCTTGGTGGGCGCAGCCACCGCCGCTTTGGGGGACGCTTTCTTCGCCGGGGCTTTCGCTGCTTTCTTGGTCATGGCGCGAGTGTGGCGGCTGGCGGGTGGAAATGCAAGCGGAGCCTCAGTGGTCGCCACTTCTGCCTGCTGGCCGTGCCGCGCTGCAGAGGGAACCATCAGGCTGGCCTGAATCTTGCTCTGAATCCCCAACCACAGCGACTCGCTCGTGGCTGGCCTCATGCCTCGCATGCGTTGGAGCACCGCCAGTAGGTGAAGCTCTGCGGGCGAATCGGCCAGAGGTAGCGCAGACAGGTCAGTGAATGACAACCCGGACAGCTGAACCAGCACATCGTCCACCGGCTTGTTCGGCAGCAGCGCCCCCAGCAGGGCGCTCAGCAAGTCGTGCTCTACTCGTTGGAAGAAGCTCTGGTCAGGAGCCGACCACTGATCCAGACCCAGCAGGAACCGAACAGCCGGCCTCAGTTCCTCCGGGGTATACGGCGGGTCGGCGCGGGGCGCCAGCAACACAGGGTCAAGGGGCTGATTCAGGCCAGGAACAGAGCTCAACATGAGACACCTCGGATGAAAGGACGTGGACAACGGGCGAACTTCGGCTTGCCAGTGGTAGGGGTCAAGCCAAGGTGATGGTCGGCGTCGGGAGGGTTTGTCAGTTCAGTGCGTCGCGGACCGGTCGGACACGCACGTGGGCCGCCCCGGAGGCAAGCCCACCGTCAGCTCCGGGGATGGAGGACGTCCAGGAGCAACCCCACCGTGGCGGGAGGCACCCCAGTCCAGACGATTCCAGGGGCAGCGGCGCGCCCCGTTGTGCCAGCTGCCGGAGTTCCGCCTGGGGGTCCAGATCCTGCCAAAACGGGTGGGTCCGGTGGTTGCTGAATCAGGTGCAGGCATCATGCCGCTCCATGCAGTGGCGCAGGACCTCAAGGGGCAAGCGCGAAAAAGGCCGCGACAACGGGTCGCGGCGCGAGTCAGTCCCTGGAGGGCACCCCCATCAGGCCGAAGAGGCGCAAACCTCCTCTGATTTCATCGAAGGTAAAGGTGCCGTAACCCGGTCAAGGAAGGGTTTCAGGTCCTCCTGCTCCAATTGCCCCTTGACCCTGGCCAGAGCGGCAAGCTCGTCCAGCAGGTCTCGGTGTGCCGTGAAAAACCCGGCCAGCATCTCCAAATGGTCCAGGCGCAAGCCCCGAATCATCTGCTCGTTGAAGGCCAGTTCCTCGGGCGTGCTGGCGTCATGGATGAGGCCCGGCCGCTCGGGGGCCGCCGCCAGGAATTGACGGGCCAGGGCGGCGTGCTGCACCAGATCCTGATGAGACCCCGCAAAGGTCGTTCCGAAGACCTGGGTTTCGGCGGCCACCCCCGCCAGGCTGCACAGCATGTGACGCTCCAATTCGGTGCGGTCGGCCAGGCGATGGGAGGCCGCCACGGTGACGGTGCCCGCCGGGTGGCCACTCGGGTTCAGTCGCAGCCGCTGTGGGGGATAACCGGGATGGCCGCCCCACACCAGGACGTGCGCCGCTTCGTGCACCGCCATGACCTGGACGTCGCGTTCGGAGGGGAGAGCACCACGAGGCACGGCCTCTACCGATGGGCCTGGTTGAAAGAGCGCCTCAACGCTGCTGGACTTTCCTCTCTGGTACACCCGGTCGGTCATCAGGGCCAGGAGGAACAGGGTCGCTACACCGGTGGCGGTGGCCAGGGGCTCGGCCCGCAGGCCCTGTGCGATGGGGTCGCCAAGCAGCTTGATCAAGGTGGCCAGGAGCAAACCGCCCAAGGCGAAATTCCGCAGGAAGGACACCACTTCCGCCAGCAGGCCAGGGCCGCCTGCCATGACAAATTTTATGGCGCTCCAGACGAAGACAACGCCCACGACAAGAGGAGCAAACTTAGCGAGGACATTGAGTGCGCCGCGGGCAAGGATGGTCTCAGGCGCAGGCGCCGCCTCATACAGGGCAAACGCCACGAACACAGGGAAGCAGACGATCAACAGCCGCGCCGCCACTCGCCAATGCGGCCACTGCGTGACCTGGGTCCAGGTCAGGACGACGCGGCCCCGCAACGCTGGGGGCAACCTCATTGCGCCGTGTCCTCGTCGGGCTGAGGGGTGAAGAACGGCAGGCACTGGACCAGATCGCGCAGCCATGTTGTTTGTCCGGAGCGGGGGAATACGACATCAAACATGAGGGCCTTCCTTGCAGGGCTCGCGGCGTGGACGCTCCGCTCGAATGACGGCGAGAACGTGGGCGGTGATGGCCTGGGCGTTCGCGGCGCTCAGGGCCGTGCCACTGGACAGGAGATGGGCCAGGCGCTGGTCGATGAACGTCTCCACGGTCAAGCCCTGAACCTCGGCCTGGGCCTGACACCACTGGGCCACCTGGGGTGGCAGCGCCTGGAGATCGTGGCCGACAGCGCTGTGGACTGAGGCCGGCTGGGGTGAAGGCTCACCCTGGTGAGAGGGGAAGGAGGCTGATCTGCCGCCGCTCGTGAGGGGATCATCGTCCGTCATGGGCGCAGTGTGGCGGCGGAAGACTTTGGCCTTCCTCCCGCGTTCGCCAGGGCCCCGCCGTCTCTCCAGGGCCTGATCAGCCAGGATCTCAGCTGAGCGGCCCTCGGCGCTCGCACCCACGCGCCTGCACACTGACAGGGTGACGACGTTGCTCCCCCTTCCGGCGCCCCTGACGCTGACGACCACGCCGCTCAAGGGCGCCACCTGGCTCACCGGTTTCGCCCAGCCCCTCCGGGTGGACCGTCCTGTGTCCGATGAAATCCTGAATGCCCAATGGACGGTCACGCCACAGGGCAGCCTGGTGGGTTGGCGCTGGCAGGACGGTCAACCCGTCGTTTTCCGTCTCCACGAAGTGCTGATCGGCGCGTCCAGGAGTCGGGCGGGCTGGGTGCGGCGCCCCGAGGCGCCAGCGAACGACTGGCGCCAGACGCACTTTTCCTGGCAGGCCTGCGCCCGTGATCCCCGGCTGCTGACCTTGGACGAAAGCCAGACGCTGCTGCGCCACCTGAATGCCCAGGGCCTGGCCATCGCCACGCGCGCCGATTACGACGCAGCGGTGCGCGCGCGAACCCTCCCGCTCGCGTTCCCCTTCTCGCCTCAGGTGACGTACCGCCCCCACTGGCCCGGCTGGCCCGCTCTGTTTTCCCGGGCCTCCCACGTCTTTCAGCCGCCCGGTTCAGTCTTGCCCTACGAGGAGGCCTGCGCCGCCGTGCGGCCCTTGGGCTTCAAAACGTTCAACCAGTACCGGAAGGCCTATGCGGCCCGGCGATTGCCCCCAGGGTTGACCTCCACACCCCAACGGACCTACGCCGCCCAGTGGGTCTCTTACGCTGAGTTCTTGGGCTACTGAGGCGCGGCCAGCCCCCCGCAGGCATCGGCCTCAGTGGTGCGACATCATGGGGACATGCCGCTCCCACTGGCCGCGCTTCTGGCCCTGCCGTTTCAGGACCGGGCGCCCCTGGACGCCCTGGTCTCAGAACAGGCGATGCGGCGGGCCTTGGCCGAAGAGGGGCACCAGGTGGCCACGTTTGGACTCTGGGCGGTGCGGCGCCGCACCCGGCGGCAGGATGTGCTCGAGCGCGTCCTGCGTCAGCCCAAAGACTGGACCTGGATTGTGTTGGCCCCGGTGCCCCCTGGCGATTTAAGCGCTGCGGATGCTGATCTGCTGGCCCGCACCATTCAAGGGCTTCACGGCGTCCGGTATGTGCAGTGGACTGCCACTGAGCAGGCCCTGACGTTCACGGCCTGGCCCCTGCGCACGGCGGTGGTGCGCGGCGCACCGATCTTGACCCCAGGCGCCTCGAAACCAGAAGGGCGACTGAACCTGCCCCCCGGTCCCCTGCTGCCAGACCTCTCCCGCTGGGCCAGTGTGCCCGAAGAGACCCTGGGCGCGGCCCTGATCGAGAGTGCCTACATCGAGCGGGTGGCGGCCGCGGACCCGGGCGCCTTCACGAACGTGGATGTCCTGGCCCTGGCGGGTCAGACGCCCGTCGTCATCGAGGTCAAGCGCCGCGCCCGGACGGACGCGCAGGAAGCCGATCCCCTCAGCATGACCACCACCCAGGCGGGCACGCTCGGCCACCTCAAGGCGGCGGGGTGTGACGTGCATGTCGCGGTCCTCGTCGTTCCCAAGGGCAGCACCCGGCAGCCCGAAGAAGCCCTGAAGCGCGGCACCTGGCGGGCCGGGGCCCCGGTCATCCGACCCGGGTGGGGCGAGATGCACGTCGACCTGTTGGGCACGGTCGAGCCGCTCTCGCTGGCCACGCTGCGCCAGGCTCAAGCCGAGCCGGTCCCCAGCCGACCGCCCAGCCCATCTGCTCCAGCGCGCGTCCTGCCCCTCCAGCGCCCTCAGCCGCCCCTTCCCAGACGGCCTCCACCCGAACTTCAAAACCCCCGCCCGTGGTTTCCGGGCACCTGGGCAGACACCGACCTGCTGAGCCTGTGGGCACGTACGCCTGTGCGACTGGGAGGCCGCGTTTACCCGCACGCCGCCGGGGCATTCCTGGCGGCCCGGACGCTGGACCAGACAGTGCGGGAGACACTGACGGGGGTCACAGACCGGCGCGACGCCCTGACCGTGGCCCGGCCCAGCGCGGAGCGGCCGGATTGGCTGGCGGTGCGCGACCGGGTGGCCGCCGAGGTGCTGCGCGTGGCCTACCGGGGCGACCGGGGCGCGGCCCTGGTGGCCACCCTGCCGGGGCTGCTGGTCGACGCGCCGGTGTTCAGTCCACTCTTGGACGGGCTTCAGGGCCGCGCAGGCCTGGACCAGGTGCTGCGGCTGCGGGGCCAGCTTGCCCGCGCGGTGGCGGATCAGGCCAGGGATGGGTGTGGTCACTGCGCCTTTGCTGGCCCAGCGCCCTGGCCAGGGTTCGTGCGCTGCGCCCATCCCAAGGGGGCTGCTGAAGCCCTACGGTGCGTGGGCGAGCTGGCGGTGCGGGGCCCAGGGGGCACCGCCCTGGTGCCGGTGCATGCCGCGGGGGGCCGGGCCTTTCGGCCCAAACCGTGACGGGCTGGACCAGAATGGTTGAACGTGACCCTCCAGGGCCGCATGCTGTGCAGCAGAGGATTCAGGGTCGTTTCAGCGTCAGTGTCGCCATTCAACAGGGCGGAGTCCAGGAGTGTTTTGCATGCAGGCAGATCTCGAAGAATTGGCCCGGCGGACGTGGCACAGAACGCGGTGGGGTTGGGCGCTCAAATGCCATCAAGGGGAAGAGACGTTCACGGACATCAATCTCCTCGATCTCATGCGGTGGAGCACCCGGCACCGGGTGCTCAAGACGTCCAAGCAGGACGAGAAACATAAGGGTACTGATTGGGAGTGGTTCATCCGCCACCGTGGTGTTTGGCGGTCCTTTGCCGTGCAGGCAAAAAAGGTGTCACCCAGTGGCCGGTATGACGCCCTGCACCACCCCGTCAAAGGGTCGAGTCTCGTCTTACCCGGAATGGTCATCCCACAGATTGATGTCCTTGAGCTGTATTCGAAATTGACTGGCGCAGCGCCACTCTACGTCTTGTTCAACCATGACCCTACTGCTGATGCGACCACCTGGCATTGCCACCTGAGTTTGAGCTCAGAGCAGCTAGGGTGCAGCGTGGCCGATCTCACGTTCATCAGAACGGCACTGGGGACGTATGGCGGGCGTTTTTTCACACCAATCCATCAGGGCGGCGCCGCCCCCTGGCGATGTCTAGTGTGCAACTGCCCAACGCGCCCCCTACAAATCTCCAGCTTGATCAGTCAGGCGTCGGAAGTGGCTGACACTGAGGTTGCAGCCATGGTGGCGACCGGGGTCAGTTCCAGCACCAGTCGAATTCTGAACCTGACGGCCCAGGAGGTGGTGAGTGCGCTGCTGGAGCTCCCTCGTGAAGAGGTGTTGGCCCTGAGAGGCGACCCGGCGTGGTTTCAAGAGACCCAGACAGACCTTGTGGAAGAGGTCAGAGCTGATCCAGACCGATTCCTTGAAGACGTCCTCTTTCTCAACAGCATCAAGCGAATCCTGTTGCCCAAATACGCCGTTGTCTCGAACGCCGATGACGAGAATGCGTTCCCGAGGGAGGATGCACCTCCGCAAGAAGGGTGACCTGGCAAGGCGCTCCACTCACCAAGATGGAGGATGCACCTTCATGTGGCCCGTGACCTTTGACGACCGATCTGGACTGAGGCGGCGGAGCTAAACCCTCCAGGCAGGGCGGGGCAGCACCTGGTGACAAAAGGTTTTTAGAACAATCCACCCACAGGCCCTTCCCGGGGCTCTCGGGGCATCTTGGCGGCAGCGTCGCGGGCCTGCACCGCGAGCTGATCGGCCCGCTCGTTCTCGGGATGCCCCGCATGGCCCTGCACCCACTCAAAGGTGAGGGTATGCCCCCGGGCCGCCTGGGTCAGGGCTTGCCAGAGGTCCGGATTCTTGACGTTCTTCCAGTTCTTGCGTTGCCAGCTGCTCAGCCAGTCTTTCTCGAAGGCGTCGATGACGTAGCGGGAATCGCTGACGACGTGCACGGCGCAGGGCCGCTTAAGGGCCTGCAGGCCTTCGAGGAGCGCCGTCAGCTCCATGCGGTTGTTCGTCGTCTGGGGCTCTCCCCCACTCAGTTCCTTGACGTGACTGCCCATGGAGAGGATGCAGGCCCAGCCGCCGGGGCCAGGGTTGCCGGAACAGGCGCCATCGGTCACCAGCCGGACCGTGGGGAGGGATGTGGTGTCGGCCATCACAGCCCCTGCACGGCGCGCTGACCGGCCTCGTTCAGGCGGTAAGCATTGCGGGCCACTCGGTCGAGGTAGGGATGAGTGGCGGTCTCCCGGTCCGAGCGCATGTGGTCGGAGATGTGCGTGCCCAGCGTCACGGCTTCATGGGGCCAGCCAAGACGCAGGGCTTCAGCCATCAACTGCGCCCGGGTGAGGTGGGGATGCCCCTGGGCGTGCAGGTGCTGTGCGGCTTTGATGACGTACTCCCAGGCATGTTGCATGGTGTGGGCTCCTCCAGCCTCCATCATGGCAAACCAGGCCGGCCGCTGGGGCTCACGTCGGTTCCGGCGGATAGGTCTGGTGCTCCAGGTCCGTGGCGCAGGGAAAACAGAGGTTCCAGCGGTTCAGCGCTAGGCTCTGGGCGGCGCAGCCGAAGCAGGTCCCGTCAAAGGTGTAGGGACCCCCTTCCCGGTCATCCGGATCCACACGGACAAAGTCCAGGGCCTCGTCCAGGGGGCCGCTGGCCGGCTCAGCGCGCTCCAGATCTGGCTCTGCCGCCTGGGGTCGGCAAGTCACCAGGCCCCGCTCCAACGCCAGCAGGGCGGCCTGCGCCGGCACCAGGAAGGCATAGAAGGGCCGCTCACCTTCGGTCTGCTCCTGCTGGCCCGTGGCGTACATGGGCACCCCGGGGCAGTACCAGCGGGTCAGGCGGGCTTGGGGGCCACGTGGCGCGTCGTTCCAGATGGGGGCCAGGGCGTCCTCACCCCCATCCGCCAGGATCTCCAGGAAATAGGCCCGGTATTGGGCCGCGTCACCCCCCACCCAGCGCGCAGGCGTCGTCTTCTGCCCCCGGGGCACTGGCCAGTCCAGGACGACGTCTGGGAAGGGCGGGGGCCAGGGGGTTTCTGTGGCGGTCAAGGCAGGGGTCAGGGGCGAGCGGCGGGCCATACCCCACACGGTGCCCGCGCGAGACTTGTGCACTTGGGTTGTCCTGGCGCTGGACCGCTACCCCCTCGGCAAACTCTCGTCGAACCAGCTCACCAGCTGGGGCAGCAAACCCGGCCGGTACAGGTCCTTGACGAGCAGAATCTGCAAGACCCCATGTCGGGCGTAGTACACCCCCAGACGGCGAATAGGCAGCGCACTGCCCACCGTGCCGCCCAGGCGGTCCAGCACCAGGTACCCCGTCAATTGCTGGAGATACGCCCCGTCCAGTTGGAGATGCCGGGTGGCTTTGACCTCGATGAGCAGGTCGTCGAGCAGCACGTCCGCGTCGGCGCCCCCGAAGCGGCTGGCCGCGGGAAAGCGAGGATTGAGAATCAGTTGGGTCTGCGCCTGGAACAGCTCACGCGGGACGGCCCGAATCAGGGCGAGCACGTCCTGGCGGGCCTCGCGGGGCACCACCCCGGCCAGGTCGGTGAACAGGCCGGTGCGCACCACCACCTCGTAGGACGCCAGCACCACGGCCGCGTGGGCATGCCGGGCCTCGAACGGCAATCCGTACGCGACTTCCTGCAGGGTCATGGCCGCCTCGTCCACCGCCGCCCGTGTCCGGTCATGCTCCAGATCTAGGGCGGCCTGCCGGGCGATAAGGCCCCCTTTGACCGCCACCAGACCAGGGTGCAGGCCTTCGAGCAGGAAGCGGAAGGCGTAGTCGAAAGCCATGCCGACGAGACCAGGATTGGCGCCCTGTGGCGGGGCGAGCATGGGGGCGGGGGCCGGGTGAGTCCGGACGCCCAGCGCGGTGCGGATGGCCTGGCGGGCTTCGGGCGTGCCGCGCAGGTAGCCGGTGAGGCTGCCGTAGGGCGGTGCGGCCGGGCGAGGCAATGGCGGCGGAAGGGTGGTGGGTTTGATCTTAGGCGGCGCCACCCAGCGCAATTGGCACCCCTCCAGCGCCGTGATCGCCTGCGCCACTTGGCCCTGTTCCAGGGGCACGGGCAGCGCCTCAAGGGCCGCCTGGAGGGTGCGGTAGGGAATCAGGTCGCGCTCGTCCGCGACGCCCAGCCACTCCGGCGTCCAGGTGTGGGTCTCTGGATTCAGATGAACTTGGCTGCCGTGGGTGAGGGTGAAAAAGGCACCGGTGGCAGGAAAGGGGGAGCGGCGGGCCACAGCCGGCACTGTACGGGGTCAGTCGGAAAGGACACCGTAAGCGTCTGCGGACCAGGGACTGACCTGCAGGCGACCCACGAAGGTGCGGGGGCAGAAGGGGCGCACCGGCCAGGCGACGAGCAGCATGGCCGCAAGCCCAGAGAGCAGCACTTCGGCGTCAAGACCGCCATGACTCGCCGTTCCCTGCGCGGCCGCGAAGGTGCCAACCAGCAGCAGGGCGCCCGCTCGCCCCCAGGGGAGCCACCCCGGCTGTGGGTGGGCGCGCCGTAAGTGGGCCCGGCGCAGGTCGTGGGCACTCAGATGCAACCGGTAGGTGGGCAGGCGGGTCTGAGGCGCCGGGTCGGTCGGGTGCCAGACCTGGACCTGCCAGAGCCCCCGGCGCCGCACAAGCAGATAGGTCAGGCCAGGGCACAGCAGGGCGCCATCAGGAGCAAAGAGCTGTGCGGTGACCAGGACCTGATCAAAGGGAGAAGAGAGCAACTCGGAAACGCGCAGGCAGGTCGGATGGGCAGGGCGCATGACGGCACCTCCGGGAAGGGCGTGAGGGGGCTCACGTCCGAGGGTGCCGCGCGCAAGGGTTTGGTGGGTGACGGGTGCGTTGAGCTCCCCTCGGGCCTCCCTATGCACTGTGGACCGCGTGGGATGACGCAGGGGCTGGCGTTCTTCAGTGCGCTCCCCCTCTCACCCGCCGCTGATGCCGCAAGAGGCCGTGGCGCAAGAGACCACTCACCGGCGTGCCCAGCAGGGTGGTGTCTGCCGCGTCTCCAGTCTCTGGGCACACCAGGGCGAGGATGCAGCGGGCCTCACTCTGGGCCTGAGGGAGCGGCAGGCCCGCCCCATGGAGGCGGTCGCTCAGTTCCTGAAGCAGATCAGTCGGCGCAGACGTCATACCGCCCAGCACAGCGGCGCGGGGGTTTAGGAACAGAACGTCACATCACGGTGCCCATGAGCAGGGCGGTCCACCCTGCCTGGGGGACCGCCTGGCAGGCGTGAGTTCTCCACCACAACCGAATCCCCATCCGGCCGCCTGCGCGCGCAGCACACCATAGGTGCGCCTCAGACGTCAAGCGTTTGAGGCGCTAGGGCAACAGCGCGGGGCATAGTTCAACACGGCAGCGGCCGAGCCAGAAACAGGTGGCGCACACCTGAGGAACACCGGCGCCCGGGGAGGGCGGACGATTTCGGTGTCCTACCAACCCAGACGAGTGAACAGCGCCCGCATAGCGTCGCCGACTGGTACGAACTCGGCGTCACTCCAGTACCGGGGCGACCGTGCCTTCTGCAGAATCTGGAGCTCTGCCAGGAACGTCGGGTTCTGCGTGTCGGTGGCCACCAACTGCGCAAAACTGCACGCGAAGCACTCTGCGGGACTATCGAGCGTCAGTCCCCGTGAAACCTCGCCGAAGCGCACGCGGTTGCGCTGCGTGGCGTGCAAGATCTGATAGACCGCTGTCGACTGTACCGCGGTCCACCACGGGTGTAGGGCGGAATGAAGAGCTTCAGAGGCATACAGGCCCTGTTCTGTGGTGACGTGCGCCGGGCCGATCAGGTGCACCTTCAGCAGGTGGTCCATCACATGGCCCAACTCGTGCGTGGCGGTCATGTGTATGTGTGGTGTCGAGGCACTGATCTTGACCATCGTCGCCCTCTGCGGGGGGGTGGCCAGATCCACCTCGAACATACCGTTTGCCGTCGTCAGGGTGCTCGTTTGAACCAACCCGGGCCCCCACCAGAGAACGTCAATAGGCATGACGTGGCCGGCTGGGCGCTGCACCTGGGCAAGCGGGACCGTTGGCTGATGAAGACGTCCGGCGACCCGCACCGCGTCATGCAAGGGATGAGCCGCCTGGAGGGCGTGGACATCCTGGCCAGTGAACTCGTTGATCTCGAAATACGTGTGAAAATGCATGGTGGTCAGCGTAGCGAGTTGGAATGGAGAACGAAAATCGGCGGCTGAATGACCCGACCTGCGGCGTCCCTTAGGAGGGCCCAGTCAGGTGCTGCTGAAAACCAGGCCCCCGCCCGAATCAGGCCCGCAGACCCCGGGGTCGCCTCGGCTGGGGTTTGAGGCGCTGATACACCTGCACCAGCGTCGCGGGCAGCGGCCGCCCCTGCGACGAGATCACCCCCAGCCGCTCTTTCGTCAGGCTGTACAACACTTCACGGTCCGCCGGGTCCAGATAGCCTTCGGTCAGGCTGTGCCGCAGCGCCTCCACGGTTTCGTCCATGTGCCCCAGGTCGTTGCGGCGCAGCAGGCCGCGCAGGGTCCGCTTCTCGGCCGGTCCAATGGGAAGCAGGGGGGCGCGGCGCACGTCGTCTGCTGACCAGGCCCAGTCGTCCACTAGGCCAGCATCCCCGCAGGCCTGAGCAACAGCAGCGTCGTCCACGCACCGTCCTGGATGGTCACACCCACGTGATCGCCCACCTCCACGCTGACTGGCAGCACCGCGAGCGGCCACACTTCGATGCTGGTATCTGGCAGGCGCACACTGGCCAGCCCGCCCGAGATCTCCAGCACCTCGATGATCTCCATCTCGCTGTCGGTCACGGGTGCAGCCTACACCGCGCTGTCTTCCAGACCCAGCCAATCCAGGGTGAAAAAGGCCTGGTCGACGCGAGGGTGCACGTCGCGCCGGGCGTGCCGGGTGAGGCCCGCTGGCCAGTGCCCGCAGAACAGTGGCAGTGGCGCCTTCATAGGCGCCTGGGCTTGCCTCAGGTGGAGCCGGGCGCCGTATTCATCGGAGAGGCAGCGTCGGAGCTCGGCCAGCGCAGCTGGATCAGCCTCCCAATCTGGCGGCACGATCACCAGCAGCACAGGGCGCAGAGCGGCGGGCAGCATAGACGGATCTTAGAGAGGACGGCCCCGATGAGACCGTGACAGGGGGCGCCATCAGGGGGGATGGGCAGGGGCATGCCCTGGACCTTAATCTGGGAAGGGGGCCGCGACCTCGTGCATTCCGGGAAGATCCGGCGCCGACAGGTGGATCAACTTGGGCGACGCGGCCACCCGGTATCCCTTAAAGGGACCGTCCACCACACGGTAGACGTCCACGAACGCGCTGTCACCCGTGTATTCAAGTGTTCCGAGCGCATGCGGCCGAAACTTCGGATCCCTCAATTTGACCCACCACCGGGCGGGCGTGTACCAGACCAGGTCGGTGGTGCCGGCAATCTCGGTCTCGCCGTACCGGTAAATCTGCCGCCCACGGTCATCGGATTCGAAGAACTGCCGATCAGGCTGTTCCGTCATGGCAATCAACACGTTTCGAACATCCACCGTTGAGGCGTCTCCGAGGTGAAGCGTCATGCCCAGCACTGCGAGAATGGTGTCCAGGTGATGCGGCGGAATACTGTTGGTGCCGGTGATGTAGTTGGAGACGCTGCCTGGTTTAATGCCCAGGCGGCGGGCAATCTCGCTCTGAGCCCCTCGCCGCTCCTGGGCGGCAGCTTTCAACGTGCGTTCGACCTCTGACCAGTTCATAGGCGCCATTGTACTTCAATTTAAGACCATAGACTTCGACATATCAGCCTATCAACTGAGATAGAGACAAGGTGTCCTTTGACGTGGCTGTAACTACCAAAACTGTGGAACGTCCGAAGAAACATCTCGGCGTCCCACACCTCTGGAGGCAGGGCCGGCCTCGGGTAAGGAGAAGCCACTGCGAATTGACCGCCTGGCGAGGGGGCTATTCAGCCCCCATTCCTCGGACGATGCCCAGGCGAATCGCCCGCTGGTTCCCTGCGTGGCCCACACGAACGGCGAGCTCGGAACCTGGTTCGGTCAGTCTGAAGGTTGGTGCCCCGGATGCGCATGCGCACGATGGCGCACGCAAAAAGCTCACGCTCAGGAGGCTGACGGTGGCAAACTATTCACCGCATCCGCCCAAACGTCGCGGAGCAGGGTGGCTCGCTCGTGACTTCGGTTCTTTAACAGGTCATGGGCCCGCAGCGCCGCCGGCCGGCCCTGGGCGCGCGCCAGGTCGGCCTGTTCTTCCCGGACACTCCGGGCCAGCACGTAGGTGGTTTGTACCTCCAGCGGCGTGATCAGACCCTGCCGCCCAGAACTCCGGCCATCGGGGGCGAACCGCACCCCCGGCAGCAGGTCTACCCAGGCGCGGTTCCGTTTCACCTGCGTCACCTGCGCCAGCACGCCGTCAATCAGGACGCCAAAGTCTGGCACCCACAGCCAGACCCACTCGCCGACCTGCCACCCCTGGCCCTGCAGCAGCCTCGGCGCCAACAGGCGATGGATTTCATGGGGCGGCCTCCGTTTGCCGGTGATCGCGACCCGGCGCAGCTGGGCGGCGGCATATGCCCCGGGCAGCCGAACGCCACCCCAGGTCACCACCACGGTCTGTGCGTCCCCAAGACGCAGCGGGGCCTGCACCGCCTGAACCCGCACCAGCCCGGGGTACTGGCGGTCCAGGGGCGCACGGAACACCACCAGGTCACCCGATTGGAGAGGTGGGGACGCACGCAGGGACATGGGGCATTGTAGGCAGCACGTGTGGGCATCAGCGATCACGTTGAAGTCGGCGCGGGAAGCGGAGACGTTAGGATTTCGGCCATGACGCACCCGCTGGCCTTTCTTTCGTACGCGCGGAATACTCCGGAATACAGAGCGAAGGTCGACGCGTTCGCGCGCCGGCTCAGGACGGCGGGTGTAGAAGTCATTCTGGACCAGTGGCACCTCAAACTGGGTCAGGACATGAATCACTTCATGGAGCGCAGCGTCGAGCGGGCCGATAAGGTGCTGCTCCTCTTGGACCCGACCTACAAGCAGAAAGCGGATGGGCGGACCGGAGGCGTGGGAACTGAAACCCAGATCGTGAGTGCCGAAGTCTACCGCGATACGGAAAACACGAAATTTCTCCCCGTACTCTTCGAGCTGGGTGATCAGGCGTGGGAGCAGGCCGTCCCCCGGTACCTCCAGACCAGGATTTTTTCCAACTTGGTGAATCCGGACGATCCTGAGCAGGAATTTAACGATTTGGTCGACGCCATTTATGGCGTAGAGCCAGACCTTCCGCCAATAGGACCGGCGCGGTATCCCCGGCCGGCCTCTTCACAGGCGGTGGTGGCAGCGCTCGTCACGCTTCAGCTCCGGCTGGGTGAGGAGCGCGACCTGGTCAAGGAATTGATGAGTACCCCGCCCGCGTCGTGGCACATCCTCGACACGGACGTGGACGTCCAGCAGGCGCTGAACTTTTTGGAAACCGGTGAATGGCTTGAGCAGCGCGTCACCCGCGCGTTCGTGAACGTGCGCGGCGCTGGAAAGGTGGCCACGCTGCAGCCCAGAGGGAAGCTGACCAAGCTCCTGGTCGACCAGGCATTCATCCAGGCGTTCAATCAGGCGAGTCAGGTCACTGCAGTGGTGGAGACAGAGATCGAGATGCAGGATGCCGTCGCGGTGT
This sequence comes from Deinococcus multiflagellatus, assembly GCF_020166415.1. Lineage (NCBI taxonomy): Bacteria > Thermotogati > Deinococcota > Deinococci > Deinococcales > Deinococcaceae > Deinococcus > Deinococcus multiflagellatus. Next base: position 40,940 of record NZ_JAIQXV010000016.1, on the reverse strand, counting down.
CCAGTACAGAGACGCAGCCGGCATCTCCTCAGGCCGCACCGCAAGTGCGGCCGGAAGAACAACTGGTGACGGCTACGGCCGCGTATGTAGCGGGCTTGCGCGCCATTCCGCCGCACCGGCAGGCGGAAGCGGACGCCGCAGAACCTATAGAAGCACTCGTTTATCCGGTCCTCCAGGCGCTGGGGGCCCTGATCCCAACTGGCAGGGAAGTTCAGACTGTCGGTGAATGCTTGGGGGAAATCGCGCGGACCCTGAGACCTCATGGTCACACCGTGAATTTCGACACTCAAGATATGAACCTGGGCCGCGGAGCGTACCTGGCCGTGCTGGGTGCCATGACGCTGGCCACCGCCCACCGGCAGTACGCGTTCCTGGATGAGCTGATGCACACCGTGGTTTCCCCCGAGCGCTTCGGAAGCCCGGAGCGGCTGCTGGGTGAGACGAGGTACTACTACCTCGCGGCCATTCGGCACACCCTCTCTGATTCACAAGCTGCAGCTGAGAAAGCAAGGTTCTACGACCGGCTCTTCAACCCTCAGAACGGGTGGCTGATCCCCTATCTGCCCCGGCGACTTGACCCGCGTCTGTATGAGATTGAGGGGGATTTCGTGGGTGACGTGGCGTTCGCCTATGCCTGGCAGCGGGAGTATCCGGGAGCGGGAACCATGAAGATCGCTGTCGGCCAGTACCTCGCGCGGGAGCACGCGCACACCCTCAAAGCGTTCTTGCGGCGAGACTATTCGGCGCTGGCAGCGCACGTTCCCGACTTCGCGACCGCGACGGCGTATCTGGTACATTCTTACGCCCAGCGCCCAGACCTGTACCGAGCGCCGCTGATCGAAGCAATGGGTGAATTGCTCTGAAGATTCCCAAAACCAGCCTGGGCTACACCCGTGACGTCCAAGTGATGTTTTCTCTGTCTCCATGGGCTCAAAAAGAGTGCTGAGGCCTGGCCTCAGCACTCTTCGCGTCCCCTGGGGCCTTACCGGGTAGGCACCCATTCAAAGTTCAACCGGTCACCTGCCACACTGATGAGCGTGAAACCCTCTCTAACTGGGGAAGATCCACACAGGTTGGCCCACGCGGTGGCCGCCTGTTGGGATGGCTGGGCGTACACCGCGTGCACGCTGTCGCACAGGCTCATCATGTACGCGTCGTAGTCGGCCTCCATCTCTGGCGTCAGGAAGGGCAGAGCCAGCCGTGGTGTCGAGAAATCCACACGGGCGCGGTAAAAAATGTTGGGCCGCAGCTTCTGATAGCTAAATTCCATCCCCCGGCGAACTCGCCCTGTTCGTGGTGAAGACCCATTGACGTCAGCCAGTTGCTGGCGTTGGATGACAGTGTAGAACCGCTGATTGTCGATCATGCCAAATTGCCCGATGTAGCGCTGGCCCAGCACGTAGGCCAGTCCCCGTTGCAAGGCACGGCACACCCAGGGCCGGGCATCCGCGACCACGGTGCTGTGGCCCGGATCGACCAGCGCCCACAACGCTTCTTCATCGATCCCGAGTGCTTGCCAGAGGGCGAGGTCATATGACACCAACATCTCCTGCGCAAACGCGGCGGCATCTACAGGGGTCAGCAGTCCCGTGTGGTTGCTTTGTCTCGCTACGTGATGAAGCGCTTGCTCCGCCCGGGTGAGGTAGGTCTGGCCAAGAATGATCTCCGCCACACTGGGCTCGTCGCCAGCCTCCAGGTCATACCGGGCCATGCGGTGGTTCGGGTATCCGAGCAGCATGCCTGCCGCATTCAGGGCAGTCGTGCGCTGAACGCGGCCACCCTGAAAGCGCTGGGCGTAGGTCTGGATGGCCGTGGCCAGGGCGGCGTGCAGTTGAAGTGTCAACATCGGTCTCCCCTGTTGAGCGTGCACGCCGGTATTCGTTCACGCCCAGTGGGATGAGACGGGTTGACAGTGGGTGAAGTGTATTCGCTGCAGTCCTGTTCGGCCCCGGCGTGAGGCAGAGGATGAGGTTCCGCCCGCAATGTAGCAAAGGATGAGCCTTCCTGTGGACGGGTCGCCCCAGTGCATCACTGGGGCGCGGTGTCAGTGTCTCAACCGCGGCCTGGGGCCCGGACAAGCTCCCCGGGCTGACCACTTGGCCCTCAGACCCGCTCGCTGCCCAGGCCGGGTGCACATCAGTGCCAGGCACAGCAGGTCGAGGGCCACCAGCAGCCCCTCCAGCCCGGTCACGACTGCGCCCAGGCCAGCACGTCTTCCAGCGGCAGAAAGTCCGCTCCGAACGCGGCGTAGTGGGCGCGCGAGACCCGCCCGTCCGGCTCGATCAGGAATTCCGCCGGCATCCGTAGGAGCTCCCCGTCACTTTTCAGGGCCTTCGCCCCCATCATCCGGAAGCCCTTCACCATCGTGGCCACATTGCGCGGGTCCAGGGTGCCGCTCAGGCTGCGGTGCAGGCCGTAGCGGTCATAGGTGACGTCGCCGGGGTCCGCCAGCACCGCGTACGGCGGATGTTGCCGCCCGATGCCGCCGGCCAGGTCAGCCACACTGCTGCCCCAGATGCTCACCGTCTGCACGCCGGCCGCCCTGAGCCCTGGCTGGACGGCGATCACAGCGGCGTGGTGCGGATTGCAGATGGCGCAGGTCGATTGGCGGTTGAAGCTCAACCAGACGCGCCCGCCCCGCAGCGAGGACAACCGCACCGGGGGGCCGACCAGGGCGGGCAGGATGAAGTCGGGCGCCAGTTCGCCCGCCTGGAGCTGAGGCTGCACGCGGCCAGGCCGGGTCTGTTCGGCCGGCCAGATGTCACCGGCGGCGGTCAGCGTCAGCACCGTGCGCCGCAACTCATCCCACCGCAGCGGCAGGCGCCGGGCCATCTCCTGCAGAGTCATCCCCTGCAGGGCGGCGCGGTAGACCAGCGCCGCCGGCGTGCCGTCGTCTTCCAGCACCACCTGGGCGGGGGACGCCGCGTACGCCTGTTGTAAAGAGAGATGGACGGGGCGGCCCGCCGGTTGCAGCGCCGCCAACGCCTTGACCCCCTCCAGCACCGGAACCCGGGGGGTCTGTTCCAGGGGCGCCCCCGCGCTGGGGCGAATCGTCATCTCCACCCGGTAGGGCAACAGGGGCAGCAGGGCGTGCAGCAGGCGTTCCTGGGCCAGGTGCGCGAGTTCTTCGGCGGTGATCACGCCCCGGCGCTGAAGGTAGGCCAGCGCCTGGCCCAGGTGGCGGGCCTGATCCTGGGCGTCGACCAGGGTGGCCGGGTGAACCCCATGCTGACGCAGGGTGGTGTGCCAGCTGGGGGTCACGGGGCTCTGCACCCCGCACACGTCGCCCCCCGACAGGGCCACAGCGGCCGTAAACGCCACTTCTGGCGCGTGAAGGGACAGGGTCCGCGGGCCAGTGGTCAGGGGGACTTGGTGAAGTGCGGTTAGGGTGTGCATACAGCCTCCTCGACCGCAGCTTGACGGCGCGAGAGTTTTGTTCGCGAACTCAAGGGTGCGGTAGACGGCTGCACACCCGCCGGTCAGGCGGGTGACGCTCTTCCCCTTGTGCCCGCCACTCGCGCGCACACACCGTGAGCGGCATGGCGCTTCGACCGGCACGGCCCCCCACCCCAAGCCTGCGGCCACTCGACCAGATGCCCGTGGAGGCGCGGGAGATTGACGCCGCTGCGCAGCAGCTCCAGGACTGGCTGGACACCCACCCGGAGGGCGGCCCGGACCTCCCAGGCTGGGCCCAGCAGCTCTTTGCCCAGGGCACCGCTGCCGTGGTGCGCGCGGCGCTGCTCCTGCGGCTCAGTGCCCTCGTCTGGCGACTCTTAGACACCGCCCGGGTCCGCTGGACGCCTGAGACCCACGACTGGGCCCTGGGGGTGGTCCTGACGCTGTACACCGTGGATCTCAGCTGCACGCCTCTGGCCCTGCGCCTGGAGAAACGGCTGGAGCAGGCCGGTGTGCCTGGAGACGGCTCCGCGCTGTTTCTAGAGGAACTCCCCGAAGCGGCTCTGGTGCTCTTGACCCTCGCCCACCAGAGTGGCCTGACGGTGGACGAAGCGTTCACGGAGGGCACGCTGCCCGTCTGGCTGGATCTCCTGATGGCGCCAGCGCCCACCGACCGGTTTGCGCTGGTCGGGCCGCCCTTTGACCAAGGGCCGGTACCTGAGCGGCACACCCGCTTGGAGGCCTGGGCTCAGCCCCGCGAGACACCGGCGCGGCCTTTCGGCGAGAACGCGGTGGCGGACGATCTCGCTCACGCCCTGGCACTGGGGGCCACCCTGGCTCTGTGGACCAAAGCGCGCGGACAGCTGCCAAATCTGGACGTGCTGGACCTGCTGACCGCCGCCGCCAGCGTGGTCCTGAGCGCCCAGAGCCTGGCCGCCCGGCGCTGCGCCCCCGCCGGCGAGCTGCGGGCCCTGTGGACCGAGCTGCAGGCCCTCCACCGGGAGATCGGTCGGCCCCGACTCTGGGCGTTTCAGCCGGGAACGGTCGTGCCGGTCGCACCAAACGCCCTGCTCGACGCTGCGCACGCCCTGCGCCGGGCCCGGCATGTGGCGGCGGGGCACGCCACGGCGTACAGCCGCACCACCGATGACGTGCTCTGGACCATGTTTGACGACCTGCATGAGCGGCCCCAGCCGCTCTCGGCCCGGGATCAGGTGCGCCTGACCCTGGTGGCGCGCTGGGCGCTGGTCACCTCGCCCCGCAGCCAGGGCATGGCCCTCAGTGCCACCCTAGCTGCCGCGGCGGAACTCGGCGGAGTGGACCCCCTCTGGGCCTGGCCCCCCCGGCGTCCAGACGACGCCCTCACCCTCGAACACGCCCTGCACCTGGTGGTCATGAACCTGACCCTGCTGGACTCGGCCCCGGACCACCTGGGGCTGTGGACGTCACTGCATCAGCTGGCCGGTCACCTGGCGGGCGTGGTGCGCCGTCAGGGACATGGGCTCCCAGAACTGGAGACGCTGGCCGGGCTGATCCGGGCCGCTGGGGTGACGGTTCCCCTGGCATCGGTGCCCTTGACTCCGGCTCAGCTGGATGACGCGGTGACCACGTATGCCCAGCAGGTGCAGCTGGTGAAAGCGCGGCCGGTGGCTGTGCCTCTAGACGAGCCGGTGACCACGGCGGACCCTGTGCCGGTGCTCACTGTGCCGGAGTCGCGACCTGCCCGGGTGATGCAGACACCGGCGTGGCCGGTGCACGTGAGTCAGGCCCGCCGGCTGCTGCGGGGCCGGCGGGTGGTGCTGCTGGGAGGGGTGCCGGACCCGGCCCACCGGCAGGCGCTGGTGGAGGCGCTGGGGCTCTCAGACCTGGATTGGATTCCGTCGCGGCGCTACGACCACGGCCTGCAGGCGGCGCCTCACCTGCGGCAGCCCGGCACTGCACTGGCGATTTTCGCGCTGCGGTGGGGAGCGCACGCCCACGCGTCGCTGCGTGAAGCTGCCCGCGAGGCAGGGGTGCCGTTCCTGCTGCACCCGTCGGGGCTCAACCCCAGCCAGGTCGCCTGGCACATCATGCAGCAGGTGAGCGGCGCGCTTGCGGCGTTGGAGCCGGTGGCCTGAGGAAGAGGGGTCAACCGCGCGCCACAAGTTCGTGTGGATACTCCCATCGCCGCCAGTTTTTGCCCGGTATGCCGCCCGCCGTTGGATACAGTGAACGTCATGCTGGACACCCAAGGCCGGAATGAGCCCGACACGCTGAACAGTGACACCCCCGAGCAGGACCTACCGGCCCTGGACATTCCCAAGCACGAGCGGCGGGTGCAAACGGTCATTCAAGATCTGCCCGTAGAAACGCTGTGTGGGAGGATTAGTCGCGGGGCTTTGATCTTGCAGCCTGAGTTTCAGCGCAACTTCGTCTGGAACAGCACCAAGGCCAGCCGCTTGATTGAGTCTTTGCTGCTGAACATTCCTATTCCCGTGGTGTATGTGGCCGAAGCTGCTGGTGGCAAACAGGACGTCGTGGACGGACAGCAGCGGCTCACCAGCATCAGCGCCTTCGTGGCCGGGACCTTTCCCGGACCCAGCGGGCAGAAACGGGACTTCAAACTCAGTGGCCTGCAGGTGCTGAATGAACTGAACGGCAAGCGGTTTTCCGATCTGGACAGCGCGACGCAGAACTTGATTCTTGAGGCCACCCTGCGGGTCATCGTCATCAAGGCTGAGTCCCACCCAGACGTCAAATTTGAAGTGTTTGAGCGGCTCAATCTCGGCGCCGAAAAGCTGAATGACCAGGAGCTCCGTAATTGCGTCTACCGCGGCCGGTACAACACCCTGCTCGCTCAGATCAGCCAGTACAAACCGTTCCTGGACATCCAGGGTCTGAGTGCCCCACACAATCGGATGGCCGACCGACAGCTAATTCTGCGGTTTTTTGCGCTCCAACGGCTGACGCACCTGCATTACCGGGGCAACATGAAGCAGGTGATGAACCGGGAACTGGAAGACCACCGTGACCCGTCTGACGCAGCGCTGAAACACCTTGAAGAGTTGTTCACCCGCTCCATTGACATGGCCTGGGCTGTCTTTGGACCCCGAGCCTTTCGCCGGTACCAGCCAGGCACCGCCACTCAGCCGGACGGCATGTGGGAAGAGCGCCTGAACTTTGCCCTCTGGGACACTCTGCTGTACACCTTCAGCTTTTACCAGAAGTCCGACATCATTCCGAACGCCGACCGGATCTACGAAGAATTCCTCGATGTCATGACCTACGACGCGACCTTTGCGGAATATGTCACCAGCACGGGCGACAAGGCCGACCGCGTGCGGTACCGGGCAGACACGTGGCGCCGGCGCATGGACGCCGTCGTGGGCCCACCCAGGTCCGACAGCCGAACGTTCAGCCGAAAACTCAAAAAGGCCCTCTTTGAGGCGGACTCCAGCTGCGCGATCTGCAGTCAGCAGATTCAAACGCTGGACGACGCTGAAGTCGACCACATCGTGCATTACTGGCGGGGCGGGCAGACCATTCCGGAGAATGCCCGACTGACCCACCGGTATTGCAACCGGGCCCGGGGCGGCCGTGAGGACTGAAGGCGGCTCAGGCTGGCGTCAGGGGCTTTTAAAGTGAAGAGGGCGGGAACTTGCCTCTTCACAGCCACAGGTAAGCGCGGCCCTGAAAGGGGATGCCGCTCTCATTCCTGCTCCTCAGACCTTGAGAGGTCCGTCTGCTGATCGCCTCTCGTCGCTTGCTGCTGAAGTAGTGGTGCCGGCACCTCCCCCATTTTCCAGCGCTCAAAATGGGCAACATAGGCGTCACGATTCTGAAACCAAGCCATCCGGTCAATGAATGCGCTGACGGCCTTATAAGCCAGCAGCTGAAATTCTGCGGCGTTCTGAGCGGTGACCTTGCCGCCTTGACCATGCACACTGCTGCTGCGCAGCCCATAAAAGTCTTTGACTTTTCTCTGCAGTGCCAGCCGGTCTTCTACGGAGGTCGCCAGCGACAGGGCGCAGCGTTCACTGACCAACTGCGAGATAGACGTGTCCTTTCTGGATCCATAGAGGGTCTCAAGACAGGTCGCCAGGCTGATCACCTGATGGTGCGGCCTCGTTTGCTGCGCGGCCGTTGCGAGCCAGTGCACCGCTTCTCTCAACACAGACAGAAGACTATCTTTGCTCGTCTCCGAAAAGGTTGCCAGTTCAAAGACATGCAACTGCTTCAGCACTTGAAGATCTTCGTCCCTGAGTACCAGTTCTTGCACATGAAAAGAAGGGACATCCATAGCGCCCCCCGTCTTCTCTTCCAGGTCTGTATGGTGGGTCACGCCCCAACTGCGAAAGCCTTGCTGCACCTCGCGGGCCGCCACCTGGCCATAAATACCGAACATGAGGGCTTCGCCTGGCCGAAGGACGGGAGCGGCATACCACAGCAGCTCAAAGAGACGCTGCAACGCTCGGATCGCCTCCCCCTCGACTTTCGGATAGGTGCCTGTCCCGCTGTAGACGGCAAATGTGATCGCTGTCGACTGGGCAAGATGAGCGGCCAGCCGCTGCTGAGCGTATGAGGAAACGCCAGGCCAGCTGTGGCTCCGCAGTTCCTCATCCAAGGCGTACCGGGAGACCAGCCGGAGGGGGCCCAGTGTGAGCGATGACATGGTGGTCTGGATGCCCGACAAGGGAATGACCGTGGTGAGCAAAACCTCCTGGCTATATTCCGCATCCAGCTTGGTCAGCCACTCCCGAATTCGAGCCTCCGTCAAGCCCTCACGAGTGAGTGACTGAACGTGCTCAGCCATCAGGCTCTGGTGCGGTTCAGCCAAATCTTCAAGGCCTTCAAAGTGGACCTCCCAGCTTTTCGCATCGAGATGCCGGCACAAGAGTTCTTTGGTCCGCCAATCCACCTCCACCAGAGTGACGGCCCGCGCCCAGTGACGATGCAACTTCTCCGCAATGTTCTGGGCGCTCTGCTCATCTTCTGGGCGCCCGATGATGGCCCGGGGCCAGCCTCGGAGCCACCGGGCGCCAGCCACATCGGGTGCTACAGCCAGCCGCTCCAAGGTGGTGGCCAGAGTCAGCACTTCCTGGGTGATGTACGAAACAAAGGGTTCAGGCAGCATGCCCTTCCAGCATAGAGAGGAGGGGTCGTCATGACGCGTACCCTCATGACGTGCACGAACAAGCTGAGCAAGGACAAGTGAATGAGCAAGCACGTGTGAGTCAAAAAGCCTTCCTGGCCACGCGGTACGCCTTCGGTGCGGTGTATCAGGCTGGGATGGCTGAACAGCTGCAGCTGGCGGGCGCTGCACCAAACAAGCCGGGTTGGTCCGCCCTGTGCAGCACTGTGGTGGCCGCGCTTGACCAGTCCGTGAGCTTTTTGGATGCCAATTTGATGGAGCTGGCCGTCGACGTTCTGCCTGAAGGGCGGCATTCCGGGCTGCCTGAAGGCCTCCTGACCCCATTACGGCAGGCGCTGAACGGCCGCATGAAGGACAGGGACCAGCTGCTCAGGGCCTCCAACGTGGTGCGCGCCGCGATGGGCCTGGAGCCGTTTTCAGAGACCGCCTGGGCCGCCCTTCCTCGTCACGCGCGGGAGACGTTGGAGAAGACGCTCTGGAAGAATAGCGATGCCGTTCCTGGTCAGCTGTCTCCCCTACTGACCAAACACAATGCCGTATTGACCGCCGCTGGGCAGACCCCATTCCAGGAGACCGATCCTGAGTTTGAGGCAGTCAGGGTGCTGCTGAAATTGCGCAACGTGTTCACGCATCCCGATGTTGTCTCGGTTGAAGTCCTGGATGGTCAGCTGCTGAAGCAGGCGAAACTGGAACCCTCCCTGCAGGGACGCTTTCCTCGACACCCTGAGTTTCCCACCTATCTCCCCCATGGGGTTATGACCCCAGCCTGTGCCCGGTGGGCTATCAATACAGCGCTGACGTTTGCTGACGCCTTTCATGCCCGCCTTGGTATTGAAGGGCGGTATGAACGCAAACGAGAAGATCTGCGCCGTCAACTCGCGGTGTAAGTCTTCCCTGGCTCTGCGAGGAAACGGCGGCTGAGGTCAAAGGGTTTCTACAATGGACGCTGTGAAGCGCACCCTGTCTCTGTTGCTGCTGCTGGGTTCGACTGCCCAGGCCGCTCCCGCCGTTTTCGTTAAAGCATACGCGGACGGCGCCGAGCTGCTGCAATGGACGGAAGGCCCGGGCGGTCAGCTCAGTGGCACCTATCAGTTCGTGGCCATCACCGAGCAGGGCACCCGGCTGAGCACTCAGAATGCCGTCTTCACCGGCACCCGGCAGGGAAGCGCCGTCAGTGTCAAGTTCGCCCAGACCGTGCTGGGGACAAGCAGCAGCGTCTTGTGGACCGGCACCCTGGCCGCCCAGACGCTGACCCTCAACCGCCCGCAATCAGCCGGCATTGCGTCCGTCATCTTTACCAAGGGCAGCCTCGAGGCCTACAACAGCCTGGTGGCCCGCTTTCAGGCGCAGGTGCAGCGCCAGCGGCAAGCCGCCCAGCAAGCCGCGCAGGAGCGGGCGGCCCAGCAGGCCAAGGTCGATGCCCAGACCCGGGCCGTGCGCGAGACCAATGCCGACGCCGCAGCCGCCTTGTCCGCGGCGGCGCAACTCGGACGCGACGTGCAGGAGGACCTGCGGGCCCTGGCCGAGGTGTCGGCCCTCTTCCGGACTGATCTGGCGGCCCTGGAGACAGACCAGCGCACCCTGCTGAAGGATGCGGAACAGGCGCGGCGGTCAAGAGAGTGTTACGACGTGCAGACGGTCCAGGGCTACGACCTCGCCCAGCTGACCGGGTACGGCCTGTCGCAATTGACCGGGTATGACACCGCCGAACTGGCGCGCGCACTGGCCACCGCCGACCGTCATCTTGAAGCGGCCACGGCCCTGCGGCTGACCCTCAGGAGCGTGGCGCAGAACGCCGCGCAGCTCCAAGGCATTACCCCCCTGTCAACGGTGCGGTGGGCCGTGGATCTGGAAGCGCTCCAGGCGGCCGCCAGTCAGACAGAGCAGTGGGCCGCCCAGCTCCAGACGGCCCAGGCGCAGGCGACGGCCGCGCGCGCGGCCGCCCTGGCCCGGGCCCAGGCCTTGATCACTGAAGCCCAGCAGGTGGCCGCCTCGCTCAGCTGCGCGCCCTGAGGGGAAACAGAACCGGCCTTGCCCTTAGTTGAGGCTCCCCAACCGGTCTAACGACAGGTGATCCGAAAGGACGGACCACTCGCGCCACTTGTCCTGCATCAATTGACTGTAACTCCGGTCTGGAAAGGCAGCGTGCAGTTGAGTTCGCAACTCGTCTGCTGAGGCCGCGCGGAAGAAGGGCAACCAAGGCCCCAGAACCCGGCGGCTGGTAAACCGCTCAAACAACGGCACGGGGCCCCGCCGTTGCCAGCCTGGTCCGGTGACCGGGTGCCACTGACTGGCCTGTGCTGTGGTGGACTGGCGCTCCAGCGCGGTCTTCAGGGCCAGCATAAGATCAGCTTCCAGCAGTTTCTCCCACGGTACAGCCTGCAAGCTGGCCCGGGTCTGAAGCCACACCCCCACTGGCGATGTCCAGGACCGCTCAGTCAGGGCGTTGTAGCGTTGACGCAGCAGGGCCTCATCGCTGACACGGCCCAGGCGCCCCAACGTCACGGGCTGTTGACTGGACGGGTACACGGCGAAATATGTCCGCTCGGTCAGCGCCTGGAGGGCCTCCACGGCCCGAGCTTCGATCAGGAGGGCGGCCGTATACAGGATCAGTTCCAGGCGCAGCACATCCAGATAGGCAAAGGCCGACTCAGGCAACTGGGTCTGGTCGGCCCGTTCTCGGGGCAGATTCAGCATCCGCTCCAGGGCGTCTCCCAAAACATCGACCGGCAGCATGTCCTGACGAATGACGAGCCTGAGCATCTCCACCCATTCGTCCCGCACCGGCGTGAACTGATCGGCCGCCTCAATGGCGCGGCCCATACTGAATTCGCGCTCTTCCGTGGCCGGTGGCAGTTGCCCCAAGGCCGAGAGCACCTGATCCACGTAATCCTGGAAGGCGCCCGCTACGCCTTTTTCCCGTTCGACCGCCCGGCGCAGCGCGCCCGCCTGCGCCCGGCTGGGGAGGGCTGGTGGCGCGTCACCCCGCAGGTGTGCTGGTACCTGGCCCAGCGGCGGCGCGACCAGGGCAGGTTTATCCAGCAGGAACCGTTGCAACCGCTCAAAATTCTCGTCCATCAGTTCGTCCGTGCTCATGTCGATGTAGACACTGGACGCGAACATCGTGGGAACATGCCCCGGGCTGCTCACGGGGAGCGCAGGGTCGCGGTCGAAAATCACGGCCACATAGCGCCGCTCCCGCTCTCCAGCCGTGTCCACAGGCCCTTGAAGCTGAGCCATGACGTGGGGGCTCATGATGGTGCCTTCCTGGCCACTGCCCCCCTGACGTGCATTCATGCGCTGAACATATTTGGGGTCGCAGATCACGACCACCTTTTTCACTGGTCCCTGCGTGGCGACCAGTTCCATAAAGGCGTTGGCATCTTCGCCGTCGCGCAGATGGTACTGGTCCAGGATGACGTCAATGCCTTTGAGCCGGAGGCGATCTGCCAAGGCGCGCACCCGGGCCTTATGCGACTCACTGGTCCAGGCGTAACTGATAAACGTTTTGACGGGCGTCTCAGCTGCAGGCGTGGTCATGGGCTTGAGTGTAGGTGCGGCCGAGGACTCGGAGCGGGCGCCGCAGCACGGTCCTGCACCGTTTCTCTTTCTTACACTGTCGGGGTGACGCCGCTGCCTGTGCCCAAAGCCTTTTTTAGCTATGCCTGGACCAGTGAAGCCCATAAGGCGCGCGTCAAGGCCTTGGTGGACCGCCTCCGGGTCGACGGTGTAGACGCCATGCTCGATCAGACGCACCTGCGCGACGGTGACGACCTCTACCACTTCATGGAGCGCATCGCCAGCGACCCCCTCCTGAAGAAAGTGGTGGCGGTCTGTGACCAGCGCTATCAGGTCAAGGTGGACGGCCGGGAGGGAGGCAGTGGCACCGAGGGCAGCATCATGAGCCCCGAGGTCTACGCGCAGATCGGGGAAGGGCCGAACAAGTATGTGGCGGTGGTCTTTGAAACCGATGACCGGGGCCGAGGGTACGTGCCAGCCATGTTTGCTTCGAGGCTTCACATTGACATGAGCACGGACGAGCTGCTGGACCGGAACTATGACCGGCTGCTGCGTTTTCTCCATGACCGTCCCGAACCACCGGTGCCCATCGGAACGCCGCCGGCTTTTCTCTTTGAGGACGATCCAGGCGACGTGCAGATCCATGCCAAAGCCCGCTTGGTGCGCCAGGCCGTGGAGCGGGGGCGCGGCGTCCTGACCCCCTGGGCCGAATTCAGGGACGCCGTGCTGGCGGTGTTTGACCGGTTCCATTCTCCCTCGTCGAATGGCCACTATGACGCCCAGATCGCGGCCCAGCAGTTGACTCTGACCCTCCCCGCCCGCGACGCGCTGGTGGATGTCGTCCGCTTCTTGGTGCGCGAAGACCTCCTCACGGTGCGCATGCTGCTCGGCCTGTTGGAGCCGCTGGGGAACCTCTGGTGGCGCCACCGCACCCAGTGGAAGGTGCAGCCGGAGGAAACCGCCCACACGCGCATGGCGGTGATGGAGCTGACGCTGTATCTGGCGGCCGTGTTGATGCAGGAAGACCGTCCAGATCTGCTGGGTGGGTTACTGGCGGCCCCTTACCTGGCCAGGCAGTGGGACGAGCAGGTGGCCACCGAGTTTGGCTTTCTCCGCAAGGACACGCGGTATCTGGCGCGGGCGTTTCCGGGACGGGTGACGCAGGAGGACGAGGCGCAGCTGACACACCTGGTACTCAGCGACCGGGCCACCTTGCAGAGCGTGTCGTGGGACGACCTGATGCAGGCCGACGCCCTGCTGACCGTGGGAAGCATGGCTGAGCGGCGACTTCAACCGGACCGGTATCCAGAAGCCGCGGTCTGGCGGCCAGCGCTGCCCTACGCCTGGCGAGCGCAGAAGCTGCCCCTCTTTTTGCGCTTGAACAGCCGCGCAGAGATTGAGCGCTGGCTGCCCGTGTTCCGGGTGCCTGACGTGGCGACATTCCTGAACACCTTCGACCAGATCATCCGAATTCCAGGTGCCTCGGGCGTGCTGGGCGGCGCCAACCCGCGCCACACCTTCGATCAGTCAAACATCGGCACCCGGCCCTGACCGGACAGGGGCAGTATGCTCCAGACCTCTGTCCTCCCCTGCCCTTTTCACTCAGGAGACCCTTTGCGCGTTCTGACCTACCGGCACCTGGATCCCAGCGGCGTTGAAGCCCAGTTTGAGAAGGTGCACGCTGCCCTGAGCCGGGGCGATTTTGCCAGCGCCGACGTAAAAAAATTGGTGGGTCACCCCTACCACCGGGCTAAACTCAGCGACACCCACCGCCTGCTGCTGACGTTCGCCGAGCATGCCGGTGAAACGGTCTGCCTGCTCCTGGAGGTGATTCCCTGGCACCGCTACGAGAAGTCCCGCTTCCTGCGCGGCGCGCGCATCAAAGAAGGCGACATCGTGGTGCCGGCAGAACAGGCTCAACCCACTCAACGCCTGCCTTACCTGCATCCGGTGCGCCCAGTGTTCCACCTGCTGGATAAGGTTCTCTCCTTTGACGACTCCCAGGACGCCATCTACAGCGCGCCCCTGCCGCTGGTGCTGCTGGGCTCGGCTGGCAGCGGCAAGACCGCGCTGGCCCTGGAGAAGGTGCGGGCGATGAGCGGCCACGTTCTGTACGTCACCCTGAGTGCCCACCTGGCCCGGGAGGCGCAGCGGCTCTACACCCAAGGCCACGCGCCTTAGGGGCTGCGCGTCTCGTTTCTCTCGTATGCCGACCTGCTGGCCACCCTGCGCGTGCTCGACGGCCCTGAGTTGACTTTTTCCGCCTTCCAGACCTGGTTTGCCCGCCTGCAGCCCAGACCCACCTTTACAGACGCCCACGCGTTGTTCGAGGAGTTCCGGGGCGTATTGACGAGCGCGCCCACCGGACCTTTGGAACTGGACGCCTATCTGGCCCTGGGCGTGCGGCAGTCGCTCTATCCCCCCGAGCGCCGCGCCGAGGTGTACGCCCTGTACGAGCGCGCCCGCACGTGGATGGCGGGCGCTGACCTCCACGACCCGAATCTGCTGGCGTACAGCCGCCTTTCCCTGGCCCGGTCCACCTATGACGCCCTGGTGGTGGACGAGGTGCAGGACATGACGCCTGTGCAGCTGGCCCTGCTTCTGCGCACCTTGAAAGACCCTTCGGCCTTCCTGCTGTGTGGCGACGCCAATCAGGTAGTCCATCCCAACTTCTTCTCCTGGGCGGCGGTGCGGGGGCTGTTCTGGAAGCAGGGGGACGGCACGCTGCCCCTGAACGTGCTGCACCAAAATTTCCGCAACGCCCGGCTCATCACGTCCGCTGCCAATCAGGTGCTGCGGATCAAGAATGCCCGGTTCGGCAGTATCGACAAGGACAGCACCTTCCTGGTCACGGCGGCCTCCGACACCGAAGGGCAAGTCAGCGTCCTGCCGCTGGCCCCTGAGGCGGTTGACGCGCTCAACGGGGCGATCCGGCGTGACGCGCGCTTTGCCGTCATCGTTCTGCGAGAGGAAGACAAGGCAGCCGCCCGCGCCTCCTTTCAGACGCCGCTGCTCTTTTCGGTGCAGGAGGTCAAGGGTCTGGAATACGACGGGGTGGTGCTGTTCAACCTGGTCGGGGCGCAGCGGCGGATCTATACCGAGATCGCCGGCGACCTGCGGCCCGAGGATCTGGGCGACTTAACCTACGCCCGGGCCCGAAACAAGGCGGACAAGTCGCTTGAACACGCAAAGTTCTATATCAATGCCCTGTTTGTGGCGCTGACGAGGGCCGTCAAGCAGGTCATTCTGGTGGAAGAGGACCCCCAACATCCCTTGTTGAGGCTGCTGGATCTGAGCGAGACGGCTGCGCCGCATGTCGAGGCACGTGTTTCTACCACGCAGGAGTGGGCGGCCGAAGCGCAGCGCCTGGAGGCCCAGGGAAAAACGGAGCAGGCGCAGGCCATCACACAGGAGGTGCTGCAGTACAAGCCGGTGCCCTGGGCGGTGCCGAGCCTGGCGGAAGTGGAGGGACTGACCAGTCAAATCCTGTTTGAGGGCGACCGGAAGGGTCAGCATCTGCGGACGGTATTCGACTTTGCCCTGTGGTACACCAACGTGCACACGCTGACGGTTCTTGAGAGTGAAGCCAGCTACGCCCCGGCCCGGCAACCCAGTATGGAGACCCTGGCCCGCGTCAAGGCCCGCGGCCAGCTGATCGCTAAGGAGACAGCTGAGGCCCGGCGCAAGAACACCAAATGGCTGCACCACCAGTGTGACCTGTACGGCACGGAGCACCGCAACCGCTTCGGGGCCACCCCCCTGATGCTGGCGGCACTGGCAGGGAACCTGCCTCTCATTGAGGAACTGCTGGCGCGCGGAGCGAATCCAGACGCCGTGGACGAAGCTGGCATGACGGCGGTGATGCACGCGGTCATCCATGCCGCGCTTGACGCCACCTACCGGCAGGGTCCGTTCGCCGGCGTGTTTGATCGGCTTGCTCCCTCACACCTTGACGTACAGCTTGAAGGCCGTCAGCACCGCCTTGTTCGGGAGCAAGGGGAGTATCACATCCTTCTGCGGATGCTCAGCCGATTTCGCGGACTTCGGTTTGCGGAGTCAGGGAATATTTCTCCGGACGCCTACCCTGAGTTGGGTCTGAATTCGAACGGCGAGATTGAGGGCTTTACGGCCCATACCCTCGCCTGGCCGGATTTGCCCGCCGATGCCCCCAGTGACCTTCTGCAGGGCGCAACTGAATTGGCCAGCTTGCTGACTCAGAACGACGCGCTGGAGAGTGGCCACTCCCTAGAGCTGTGGGTTCAGATGCCAGGAGGCACCTTCATGCCCAACCCTGATCTCTTTCTGCCGGTGACCACCCCCACAGGTACCTGGCACTGGCAACCCCTGATCCAGGCGATGGCCCTTCGGTACGCCCATCTTCCCGAGGCCTTCAGAGATGAGGTGCGCCCATTCCAAGTTCGGTCCTTCGCGCCAGTTCGGCCCCTGGGGACCACCTTACCGAGATTGTCCCCAGAAACGTGGGCCGCAGCGCACTCACCCCGTGATCCAGGTGTGACCGTGCCTGCTGAGGTCGGGACGCGATACGACGGTGCCCACGACCACACCTTGCTGAGTGTGCTGCTCGGCTCGGCTTCAGGTGTGACGGCGGCCGCGCTCCATGCCCAGTGGCCTGAGAGCACCACACCCGTGACGCTTGCCCGAACGCTGCGGCGACTGCGAGCCATCCGCCTGGTGGTGCCCGATGACGAGGGCCGGGTCCACGCCCTGATGGACACGGGTGACGAGGTGTTGGCCGCTGGTGACCTCCAGCATCTCAGTGACGACGCTCTGCACGCCCTGTTGATCTGGCAGAGTTGGCGGGGCCCCGAGGGTATTGCGCCGGAGGCACTGCAAGAACTTCGGGCGTCTGGTTTCAAGGGCGTGGTTCGGGAACTTCTACTCGGCGAGAGCTTGCCCGATCACCTCCGCGCGGGATCCACGCCCACCTTTGAGCGGCGTGTGAACCGGCAAGACCGGGCGGCTATCCGTGCGGCGGTGCTGGACACCCTCCGGGAAGCCCGCACGGCGCAGGAGGAGGGGGATCCTGTGGTGGTGGACTTTGGTCAGGCCTTTTTTCAATTTGTGCTGGGTGACGATCCTGCGTGGCTGGTCGGTGAGGTGGCGGGACCTGAAACCCGGGGCGAAACCTTCGAAGTCACCGGGGCCTATCAGGCGCGCCTGGCCGCTTCAGGCTGGCTGCCTGAAGCGGAACGCGACGCACTCAACCATGCGCAGGCTTGGAACTTGAGTGAAGTGAGCCTGGAGGCCATCGTGGATGAAACCATGGCCTTGGCGTTCGACCTGTACGGCGCACCTGAGCAGGACGTCAAGATTCTGGTGGTGCGTTGAGGCGCCGCGCTGCAAGCGAGGGCCAATCGGGTGGGGTGCGGGGTCGTCGTGCTCGGGCCTTTATCCCCAGTGCCTAGAAAAGCCGGCTGGTGGGCCCTACCGCCCCTCTTTCATTGCGCGCCGCAGTCTGCTTGATGCGCAGGCGGCAGGTCGTCGTAAAGCAGGACGCCGCTTAGCCCCCGTCCGCCTGCTCCACCTCCATGATCACGATGTCGAGTTGCTCGCCACTGGAACTGCTTGACAAGGGCAGGTCAGCTGCCTGTAGGGCACCGCAAAGCGCAATGGTTTCAAGGTAATGCAGAAGTAGGACCACCTGCTCCTGATTTGCATGGTCATGGGTCGTCACGGGAAAACCCAGCATGGCAGAGAGGCGGTCAGTTCGGAGCCGAAAATGTGACGCGTCAGGAGTGGTCGGCGTTGCGCCCCTCTGCCCGCCAAGCACTCCAACCAAACCAAGCCAGGACCATCACCAGGCTCAGCGCCGCAGCGCCGACACCCCAGGCCGCCAGCGCCTGAAGATCAGTCCAGCCAGGCCAGGTCAACACGACGCCATTGCCGCTACCTATCAGCAGAAGCACGCTTGACCGTCCATTGAGCCCCAGATGGCGGCCCACTTCCTGGGCGGCTGGGGTCACACGCCAGGAACGGGTATAGAGGAGAAGCAGAGCGATTGAGGTCAGCACCAAGCTGCCCGCGAGACTCCAGAGCATCATGGCTGGACGATGGTGACGCGTGACTGCATACGTCAAGGCCTGAGGGCGCCCTGCGACAGCAGTCCTCTGGGCAGGAGCAGGTCAGTCAGCCCGCCCATATCAGGAGCCTGCTGAAGAAGAACGTAGACGGCAGACATGACCACCAGAGCATCAGAGCGGCAACAGGCGGAACAGGACGGCAAATTTTTAGTGTCGTTCAAGTACCGGCAGGAACATCAGGCGTCCAGAAACTGGCCCGCCGTAGTGCGGGTCATACCTCGGGTCGGCGAATTCGTTTCTTTCCTGGGCGAGGCGTCGTTTGTTGAAGAGGGGTGTTTTGAGGTGACCCGGGTGATGCATACGGCGCTCGACCACGCCCATCGAGACTATGACGCTGAACTGTGGATCAGGAAAGTGGACCGTCTGGATATGCCCGACAAGGAAACCCTTCTGTAAAGACCTGTGCGTGACAGGTGGCGTGGGCACGTGACTTCGCCCGGCTTACGCCTGTTGAAGATGCTGATCCAAGGCGTCCACTTAGATGTTTGGGCAAGCCAGGTGCGGGGCACTGGCCTTCAGAAACCAGGACCTAACAGCGCTTCCGACTTCTCGTCGACAAAGATTTGGAACGCACGCTCAGGACAGATCAACGGATCTATACCCCGAACAGTGCAGCGGAGGACCGGAAGCTAAGCCCAATGGCATAGGTGTGCCTCAAGAGAGCAAGGCGGCCGTGTGTGTCCGCTCTGACCAAGCAGTGGTCTGGAGAGGCGCCGAGAGATTCAGCTTGACCCTTCCAGGGGGGAATGCGCTTCACCGGCGCCGCTTTCGCCGTCCTCCTTGCCGGTGAACTGCCAGGCACTGGTGAACCGTTCGCGGCTCCAATTGAGCGCGGGGGGCCACGAACGCTGGGCCCAGAACGATGAACGTCCCATACGGCGTCCGCATGACGCCCGCCGGCATCCTCCCGCTGTCCTGCCACGCTTGTCGGCGCCGCTTCATGACGCCACACCCATTGAGTCATTGAAGAACAGCAAACTCAACAACATCAGGATCATCTCCTCTGAACGTCAGCGCTGAAATGCTTGCAAGGCCAACAACAGTAAACTCAACCCGGTCAGCCCGGCGGCCAATGCTCGCAGGAAGGGCCGCGTACGAACACCGCGTGTTTGGGGAGGCAGCAAAAAAAGGCCTGGGCCAAGCACCATACCCAGCAGTTCCGCGGTGCTGCCGCCTGTCAGCGTGGTCAGCAGAATGCCGGCGCTGATTTGCATGACGGCAACGGCGATGGGCAACGCGAAACGAACCGGTACCGCGAGGGCCAGGGTGCAGCTCAGCGCCCACAGTGCGCACATGGCCACCCCACTCTGGCTCGTGAAGGCGGCCAGCAAGACAGCTGCCATCTGAATCGGCAGCAGCCCCTGTTCTGTACGGTTATGCGCGTGGCCCTTGAGAGCGAGGCCTATGCTGACGACGAGTGTGCCGAGCCCAGCCAGCGCGGGAAACGTCAGACTCTCTTGTGAAAGGAGAAAACCGACCGGAACAGCGGCGGCCAGCACCACAGTGGCTGGCAAGGCCAGCAGGTAGGTCAGCAGTGCTATGGCGGCCGGGCGAGAAGCTTGAAGCATGGCCCTACAGTGTGGGCGCGTGAGTTTTTCAGCCACTGGCGATCTGGTCGACGCCGCGCCTGCAGAATGGCGAACCCCACCCCTGGTCAATCTTTGGCCTGATACAGAGGAATGAATCCTTTGCAGTTTGGGAAGTTGACGCATCCCCAGATCCGCGACCCCCGGAAGCGCCCCGCGGTGACATGCTTGAGCAGGGTCCGGTCGCCACACCGCGGACAGGCTGGACAGTTCACGCTTTGCCGCGCGCGCGCCGCTGCCAGTTCGGCGAGCGCCTGCGCGCGGCGAAGATGGTGCATCGTACCGGCCTCGGTATGGAACATCTGTAGTCGAAGACGGCGCAGACGCAGCAGATCCCTGATTTCCCGCAAGGTCTGTATCAGTTCCGGTTGTCGAGGCCGCTGACGGCCTTCTATCAGCCGGTGAGCAAGGTCACTGCCCGTTACGATGGCCGGGGAGGTGTCTTCAGGCACAGCGCGTAGGGCCTCGCGCACGGCGATGAGCTGCGCTTCATCCGCGGTGGTGCTGGGCAACACCCCATCCTGATCCCAGGTGACCCGGCCCTGCAGGGTCAGCACCAGGCCGAAGCCTCCTGGGCCAGGGCAGTCTGCGGCGTGCCCTGAGACATAGACGGTATACATCAGGCCTGGAGCGCTGGAGGAGGAGGTGCCATGAGGCGCTGCGCCTCGTCAACCCGAGCCACCACCTGGAGCAGGATCTGCCGGTGAGACCAGCACAGGCGTTCTGGCGCGTTTTGCAGAGCCTGAAGGGCGGCCCGCACTTCGCTGAGTGCCATCAAGACTTCAGGACAAGGCGGCAAGCCGGTGAGCCCCTGCAACAGTTGCTGGGCCGCATCTTGAGCACGTGCGACAAAATCGGAGGACACAGACATGGCCGGCAG
Organism: Deinococcus multiflagellatus; assembly: GCF_020166415.1. Taxonomy (NCBI): domain Bacteria; kingdom Thermotogati; phylum Deinococcota; class Deinococci; order Deinococcales; family Deinococcaceae; genus Deinococcus; species Deinococcus multiflagellatus. The sequence goes on along the minus strand of NZ_JAIQXV010000016.1, from coordinate 20,327 downwards.
CGTTGTGGCGGGAGACTGCGAATGTCAAGGCGTCAAAGTGCAGACCACTGAGGTTTCATCTCGTCGAACGGCCGATCAAAGAGACCAGGCTGGCCCGCGTGATTGAAGATCTGCCGGAAATCCTCTGGATTCAGGCCTTTGCGCAGGCGCGAGGCGTACCCACCGATCAGCGCCCCTGCGTAATGGCTCACATCGTAATCCCGGCCCTCTGGGTTGACATCCAGTGGTGTGAGACCATGCCCCGCGCGGTGATACAGCGTGACCCGTTCACCTGGCTGCCATGACCGCTTCAAGACGGTCAGCGCTTCATATGCCGCCTCCTTGCGGGTCGGGCGCGTTCCGGCATAGGCCTCGGGTGACTTGGTGAGCCGCACGCGGCTGGCCACGTCGGCGTTTGTGCAGGCGCGCGCCTCCAGGTTGTTCAGGGCCTTGAGGTATGCCTGACGGACGCCTGGAACATCGCCAGACAGGAGGCAGCGCAGCGCTTGATGCAAAAAGGCCCGGCCATACGATTCGGTCCGGCTGGATTCAAACGCGGCGCCGCGCAGTTCCAGGCGTCCGTCATACCGCAGGAGCACGTAATTTTTGATCTCGTGACTGAGCATGGCCTGGGCGCGACCATCAAATTCCAGGGCAATACCGTCCGGCAAGGAAGCGTCCACTTCAGCAATCAGGTGTCGCTCCTGCTCTTCTGTCCAGGCCTCTGGTGTGGCGAAGAAGACCCCGTCCGTGTCCGCTTCGATAAGCGTCACGCCACGAGCCTGAAGGGCCCGCACCACTGTGCCCAGCAACTCGCGGCCCCGGGCAGTAATCCGGTCAGCGGCCTGCTGGTCACCGAACAGGGCCAAACGGCCAGCGCCGAGATACCCGTATCCCGAATTAACGACCAGTTTCATGGCCCCTTGGATAGCATCGTGTTCGCCGTGTTCGCCCCGTTTCGCCGCAGCCTTGTGGTGGAGGCGCAGAGCCGTCAGATGATCCATGAGGTGGAGAAACACGCCCAGGGGGTCGGCCGCCGACCCAATTCGGTCGTGACGAATGATGCTGGGATACATGCTGGCCACGTCCGCTTTGACGACGTGGGTCAGCACCCCTTCGGCATACAGTTCGACTGCACCGCCCTTGTGGGGTGTGGTGGTTCGCTCTGGGGAGCCAGGAAGGGCGTGTCCGGCTTGTAGGTAGGCGCGCACCAGCATCGGTTCAAGCATTCCAGTGGCCGTACCGGCGTAGGGCAGGCGGTGATACGGCCGGGGTGCCATCTGGGCCAAGGCAAACGAGGGGGCCAACACTTGGCGCGCCAAGGCGTCCACCTCTTCGACGTCTTGCAAGGCGTAGCGGCGCACCCTTTCAGGGTCCGTCTGGTAAGTCTGGGCGATCAGAGCTCCTTCCAGGTACACCCGATCTGCCGGCGCAAGGCCCAGGTGCTGAGAGACGGCCTTGAGCCCCATGGAGGGCAGATCCAGGCGGCGCACGGCGTCCAGCGTGTCAACAATTTCTCGGCCCGCGCAGGCCCAGTGCGGCGATGACCGGCCGTCCTGAACCTGCCACAATCCAGCTGGACCACCGGGGCGGCTGAAGTTCGGTGCCAGGCCGTGTGCCTTGGCACGGCCCAGAAGGTAGGGCAAGTCGAAGCGCATCACATTGTGGTTCTCAATGACGTCAGGGTTACGGCTGGTAATGACCTGCATGAGCATGCGGATCAGCGCGGACTCGTCTTCTGGCTGCGGAGCTTCAAGAACCTGCTCAAAGCCCTGGTTGTCCCGGATGGCTGCCATAAAGATGCGGCCAGTCTCTGGCGTCAAACTGGTGGTTTCCAGGTCAAACTGCAGGCGGTGCACGTCGTCAAAGGCCAAACCTTTGAAATAGGTGCGCCCAGAGGTCATGAGGTACTGCTCCACTGCGCCAACACTGTAGTAGCCCGAGAGGTCATGCAGGCTGGTTACGCGCCGGCCAAGACGCCGCTGCGCCCCTGTCAGTACCGCCTGCCGCAAAGTTCGGCCGTCGTGTGCGCTGAGTAGATACCGCAGGCTGCCAGGAGAGCCTGACAACTCGCGCACGCTGAACGGGGCCTGGTCATCGTCTCCCGCCAGCCGAGCGCCGAGATGTTCAACATCCGCCAGATCACGCGCATACAGCCAAGAGCGGAAGCGGGCGCGCTCTAATCTGACCTGCTGATTTTCGCGGCGCCAGATCAGGGCGCGGCCGGAAAGATCGGCATGGACGGCCACAATGCCCGGCGTTGAATCAGCGCCGTACACCAGTGGATCGTTCACAGCCGGCCAAGACGCAACGCTCAATGGACGGTCCTTTCCTGAAGCTGGGCCAGGTCACGCAAGGCAGCAGCCACACCTGCCAACATCGACGCTGCGTTGACGCCATTTTCTAGGCCCAACCAGGCAGCGGAGTGCAGGGCGTGATAGGCCGCCTGGAGGGGGGAGCGCCGCACGCGACTGACCTCGCTGTACCAGGCTCGCCCAGACGAGATGACGTCGGCACGGGGAGATCCGGCGAGGGCCGCCACATCCTGTGAATGCCGCTCCAGTTGATCTGCGTAGGCCTCTAGATGGTCGCGGGGCGGCGGAGCCTGACCTATCACGGGCGCGAATTCAATCGCTCCAAGGAGTTGCAACGTGGAGGTGATGCAGATCGCGAAGGCCTGTTGGTTATGCACGGACGCGAGGTGTGGTTGGGGTGCGTTCGTGGCGGTCATGCCTTCAGGGTGCGGGCGCAGGGGCGGAGGCGTCAAGCACAACAACCGTAGGACAAGTCAGGGGCGGGCGCTTGACGCGCCCGCCCCCACCCAGCCACCTTCAGAAGTTCAGATGAGCACCCAGGCGCACGCCTGCACCGATTCCCCGGCTGCTGTCCGTGGCCAACCCGGTCCCAGTGCCTTTATTGCTCAAGTAATAGCGGCCGTCCACTTCAGCGAAGATGCTGAGCGTCTCGGTGAAGGCATATTTGACCCCGCCCAGTACGTTGAGGTAGCCGTCGGCCTGGCCAGAGGCCGGTGCCGTGCGGCCTGGGCTGACCAGCAGGCCTCCGCCCAACCCCACGTACGGTTGGAAGAGCCCGTCGGTACTCCCAAAAGCGCGGGTCGCGTTGAGCTGGAGACTGTACGCCTTTGCGGCGGCACTATACTCAGCCGTCGCGCGCAGCCCCATGTCCCCGATCAGGTTGTTGCGCCCAACCACGGCGTGATACGCCAAACCGTCCTGCAACGATTTGGAGACCCCCCCGCCAGCGAAGGTCTGCGCGGGCACATCCGGCCGGAACGTTACGTTGGGCAGATCTGCCGGGGCTGGAGTGGAGGGTGCCGGCGCAGGTGCCGGGGCAGGTTTGGCCTGCTCCAGTGCCGCTTTAGCTGCCTTGTTCTCCTGCTCCAACGCCGCAATACGTGCTTCCAGCGCCGCAACGTCCGCTTTCTGCGCCGCAGCATTTTGAACCGCGCTGAGCTCTGCTTTGGTGGCGCTGGACGCGGCTACGGCCTCCACCTCCGTTTTGGTGGCCGCCACCTGGACCACCTGCTGCAAGGTGCGCTCCACCAACCCAAGGCGTTCACGAATTCGGTCGACGTCGCCGACCACGTCTGTGAGTCTGGTGTTTACGGTCGTGATCTGAAGAGCGAGTTCTTGAACAGCCTTGGCCAGAACGTCGAGGTCGGCCACGGTGAGTTGCGACTGCACACTGGGCAACTGAAAGACGTTCTGAGCCAGTAGGCGAGCGAAGATGGTCGCCGCCTCATACCGCGAGATGGCCTGATTGCCCCGGAACGTGCCGTCTGGATATCCCAGAATCAAGCCTTTCCGGACCAGGAGGTCAACACCTGCTCTGGCCCAATGTCCAGCAGGCACATCAACGATGGCTTCAGGCGTCTTCGTGGTTGAGGGCTGGGACGTGCCTGACTGAGCCTGGGCGAAAGAACCGAGAAGCGCGAGGGTGAGCAGAACTGTTCGCATGATGTATACCTTCTTGGCGCGAGGGTCTGGTGGCTAGAGGCTTACGGCGCCGCGTTCAGCGCAGCCCGAATCTCTTTCACTCCGGCTGGTGTCCGCCGGCCATTGACAAAGACGGTTGGTGTTCCGAGCATCCCGGCTGCCTTGTGCTGTTCGAGATCAGAATTCACGGTCGCCCCTGCAACTGGACCGATGACACACTGGTCATAAGCGGGAAGATTGAGCCCCACAGCCCTGGCTACTCGCCGCAGCAGTTGCGGTGTAGCCCAGGCGGCGCGCTCGTCACCTTGTTCGGCATAGAGAGCCGCGTTGTACTTCAGAAACTGAGCGCTGCCCTGCTGAAAAGCACACTCTGCGGCCACGCTGGCGGTCAGGCTGTCGGGCGCCAGAAAGGGCGACTGGAGAAACACCACATGCGCCTGACCTGTTTTGACCAACTGCTGCTCAATGAGCGGGAGGTGCCGGTGCTCGAAGTCACGGCAGTTGGGACACTTGTAGTCGCTGAAAAGGACAATCTGGGCCCCCACGCCGGCCTGGCCCAAGACAGGCCGATCTGCTGTGCTGAAGGTATGGACGGCGCGGTCCTCGCTTCCACTGGGCAGCAGCATGACAGTGGCCAGGAGGAGGGCGCCCACTGTCATGCTGGCGAGCAGCAGGGTGCGCCGCTTTGGATCTATCGGTTCGGGGGATAGCTGTCGGTTCGCCTCGTCTGACATGGCTGTACGCTAGGAGCGCGAGGGTTCGAGGCATTCAGCCTGTGCTGGCGACAACGGTGTTCGTTTCCTGGGCAGCTGAGTAATAGATCCTGGCATTCTGCGTGCGGGGCCCAAACAAAATGCCACTGCTCCGGAGCCATTCCAGGGTTGACTTCACCTGACCGTACGGCAGCCTCAGCGCTGTGGCCAGCTGAGGGGCTGTGGCAGGTCCAGTCGACAGCGTACTGATGAGCAGGGCTTCGAGTTCCTTCGACACCTCGCTGGTGTCAATGTCAAAGCCGTCGAATCTGTACCGAAGATGCCGCCGTGTTCGGTCATAAGTGCTGTAGAGAATGCCGCCATCTTCCAGTTGTTTAAGGAGGCTCATGGCGGCGGTGCGGCCCAGCCTAGTCTTGGACATGACGTCACTCAGCGCGGTTCCATCTTCTCCTTTGGACAGGAGGATGGCTTGCTCTTTCTGATCCTGAGAAAAAGTGTCTCGGTCAGCATGAAGGAAGGTGCGTCGCATACCCTGAAGACTCGCAAGCGCGAGAGTTTTTTTCGTTCTGATGCGCAACCCAGGCGTGCGGCGGTCCGCGCTTGGAACCACCTGCTGATCTTCGAGCGGCCAATGATACTGAACATCACAAAACCCCCCGGAAAGGTGGAGCGGGGGGTGTCAGACGGCGCGTTTTGCCCGGCCTCGATTCGCCGGGATGCTCAGGTCCCACCTGGGGACTCGCTGAACGCCTTCAAGCTACGCTGACGTTGTTCCATGAAAAATCCTGGCGCCTGGACACACTTACATGGCAATCAGGGCGTCAGTTATCACGTCCCCCAGGGCTTGATTGCCGTCTCCACTGAGCAGGTAGAGCACCTGCTGGACCGGTCCGCGAAAGGCGGCTGGAAGAAGCGGCACCATATGGCTCAGGTGAACACCCAACTCGGGGTCAGGTACGAACCGCAGGCCAAGCAACAGCACGCGCGCCGCTGACTGGAATTCACCCTGCTGCTCGTAACTTTGGGCCAGGTGCAGAGCAACAGCCACCGTCCGGTCTTCCAGCACGGCATTGACCTGCTGGGCGAAGACGCTTTCTGGAAGCCCAGGCAGGAACGCCGCAATGTGGGATAGCAGCCCCTCAAGCTCCATTCGATTTGAATTTTCTGGACTGAAGTCCACGCTCAGATAAGGGTCAATATCCGCCTTCAAATGGACGGCTAACGTTTGCTCGGTGCGGTAGCCTCGTGGGTCATGTTTGAGTGACAGAAGGCTCCGCTCCACTTCCGGGTCAAGCTGCTTGAGTAAGTGACGGAGCATCGACATGGACTTTTGGGCATTCCGCCGCGGATCTAGCGGATATGCTGGTCGCTCAGCCAGCTGAGGCTCAGGAATTTCCAGGATGCGGCGGAACCGTTCTGGGGCCACCCCCAGCTCCAGACAGGCGCGATAGACCTCCTCGAAATCACCCCGGTACATCCGCGCCGTGACATCCGTGCTGCTCCCCCGCTTGTCCAAGATGGCCACCAGTTGTTCGGCGTGGGCCCTGGTGTAAGTGCCTTGCTGCACACGCACGCGGCCAGCCAGGAGCAGGGACAGCAGAACACTGTCATACGTTTCTCGCCCTTGGAGCGCAATAGACTCGAAGGCAGCGAGCGCATTCTCGTGCTCTCCCCTGACCAGACCGTGAATGCCTTCCACCAGGGGCAGGTAGGCGTCAGGCTCCGTGTACTCCGCGCGGGTGGCTGTCACACGGTGCACCACGTCCCGCAGCGCACGCCTATGTTCAGCTATGCGCTCCAACCAGCCCAGGCGGTACAGGGCATAGGTGGCAAAGGTATGCGGCATGAGAAGGCCAAGGACGTTGCGGCGCGCCGTGAATGCTTCAATTGAAGCTTCAAAAGCCATCAACGCATCCTCTAGACGGCCAAACTCCATATAGATGAGCCCACGGGTGTTATAAAGGTAGGGCACACTCGCCAGATTGGCGTGCTGAATACTTAAACCCCGCTGAATCAGATCAAGTGCTCCGTCAAATTCACCTGTATCTTTGAGAATTTCACTCAACTGATACATCATGTATGTTGCGTGGGGCAAAAAGCGATTGCCTTCCCGTTCAGCCAGATCAAGACCTTCCAGGACGGAATCTTTGGCGCCCAACATGTTACCTTTCATCTGCCGGGCATATGCAACATTGCTCAACGCGTTAAAATGTTGACTCAGGCTCCGGGAACGAATCGCATATTGAAGATTGGTTTGTGCGGCCTCTTCTGCGTCTTCATAGCGGTTGCATCTCACATAATAATTGGATAGATAGGCATAATACCGGGAATAGTCTTCATTTGTCTGGGCGCGCTCAAGCGCCATATGAAGAACCTGTGCCCACGTTTCCAGATTATTGGCTCGACTTGCCAGACGTCCGAGAAGAATATACGTTCGCGAAGTATCTGCCTCAAATTCTCTTTGTTTCAACAGAACATACTCGGCATCCTGGGTCTTGCCATTGGTAATCAGGTAACTGGCATAGATATCCCGCAAGGTGGGAGGCAGCGTCTGCAGGGGGATATGCCCGAGCAGCTGAATCTTTTTGCCGATGTCCTGATCATCTTCACCGTACCGCTCAAAAAAAGCCTGTACCAACTCGACAAGCTCGTTGGGGGTGATGCGGCCAGCCAGATCGAGCAGGTCCTGCACCGCCGTGTCTTGCTGACGCACTTCAACCAGGCCGAGGCCTTCACGCTCTTGAAGGTGCCGGCGCATGGCAGGATGAACTTCGGTCCGGCCCCCCACCGGGATAACAGGAAAGCCGCTGTTCAACAAGTTGCTGAGTTGTCCCTCACGCTGCATGACCAGCAGGAACGTATCCCAGCGGTTCTGGATGGTGACGTCACTGAGGTGCTCCTGCATGCTTTCGTCAAGGTCGTGCCACAGATCATCCAGATAGGCGGCGACGTCCCCGTGGGGATGCAGAGACACCCCGATAAGGGCTGGCCATCCCAGGGTCTGTGCCACCAGGTCCTGAACGTTGCCGGCGCCATCTAACCTGGCAATCTCACCCGTGCTCAAGGCCAGGTCAGCGGCGTCAAAAAGGGTCAGTTCGCGCTTTTGAAGCAGCAGTTGCACCCGTGGGTACTGAATATGCCGGACCGCCAGCATCAACTGGCGAAGACTCGAGGGAATTTTGAGAAGTGCTGCCACCTCTTCTGGCGGTAAGCGGTGGGCGTCGTCAATCAAACACACGCGGTGGTCGGGTGCAATCGCGCGCGCACGCGCGGTGATGGTGGCGACGGTGTCTGTGGCCAGAGCCTTGACCAGAACAGTGTCGGTCCGGCCTTGTGCCCACTGCTCCAGCGCAGCGGTTTTGCCGTAGCCTGCAGGCGCACACAGCAGGACATGACCCGTGGCGCCTGAAAGTCGCGCCAGCAGGATGTCCCGCCGAATCAGGGTCACCGGCGGGCCTGGAGCGCCAGCAGATTTTGTTCAATCCACAACACGACAGGGCGAATTTGCAGCTCCATGTCTTCTGAGTCTGTGGTTACGCTGCCATCATTGAGATAGGTGTACGCGTATACACGGCCGTCCTTGCCTTCCACGTAACCCGTGAGCGTCAAAATGCCCCAGCCACTCCCTGCCTTTCCGGCCCAGTACGTGGCGTTGAATTTCGGTGCTTTGGGGCGGCAGCATCCAGTGGCCAGCATGGTGCGGAACGCCGCGCGCGTTTGGGTCTTGAGGGCGTTCCCGGATAGCGTCCGGTACATCAGATCGGTGTAGGCGCTGGCTGTGCTGGTGTTCTGAATGTTCAGTTCCATGTCGCTGGCGTAGGTCGGGCCATGGAAATACACGTCGAGTTGTTGCTCGACCGATGGTCCTGTGAGCTTCTGGGAAGCGGCAATCAGGGCTTTGGCGGTCTGCACACGCTGCTCAAACGGCTGCGCACCGTACGCTCTGGCACCAGCGGCCGTATCGCGCGTCATCACGGATGGAATCAGACCAGCCTGAGCACCCCACCACGCCTTGGTGGTAAGGAGTACAGAGGTGCAGGGACTCTGGAGTCTTACCGCGCGGGCTAGCCGCTCAGGACCGTAAGCCAGGTGCAGGATGTCAGAAGCCGTGTTGTCACTCTGATAGATGGCCCGCTTGGCCAGGACCTGTAGGCTGTTGGTGCCTGGGGGATAGAGCTCGATGGAGCGGTTGGCCGCTGTCGTCGTATACGTCGCATTGAGCTTGACTTTCCCCGCATCGACGTCTTGAAACAGGGCCTGAACAATCAGCGGCTTGAAGAGGCTGGCCAGCGGATGCACTGCCTGAGGATCGCCGAGGACAAGGGCACGAAGAGGCAACTTCGTTTTGTTGTCGTACTCAGCGACATAAAAGCTGACGCGGCCAGTGACCCCTGCGGGCAGGGGCAGAGTGCTGGGAACGCGGCTGATCACGGGCGCCAGGGCACTGGTGCAGGTGACTGGTGCACCCAGAGGCTGGGGAGCTGCGGGCAATGCGGCTGCACCCGCTGACACACAGCAGAGCAGGAGCAGCGAAATCACGGCAGTGGACAGTATTTTCATAAGAGCCTCGGGAACCGGAAAGGTGGGGAGAGAAGTGCTCCCAGACACGTGATATGCATGCTGCTGATGCCAGGAGGGAAAAGCAAGGTCATACACCAGCCACTTGCCGAAATGACCGGACACCCATGACCGTGCCCTGCGGCGCTGCCCTTCAGACAGGTCTAATTGCCTGCGCCTGTCAACGTCCCCAATCTGGTTGAGCGAACCCAGGAGCGTGGGGAACCCGGTGAATCCATGACAGGCGACATCAGAAGTCGTCGCATGCCTGCATGATGACGTTCGAGCGCACTGGCGAACGCCGGTGTGTGGTCCCGCTCCAACACCCGCCGCTCCAGCACCTCGGTAACCAGTGCAGGCTGCAGGCCGCGCTCCAAGAGATCCGCGTGCAAGCGGCTGATCACAGCGCCAGCCACCGCCGGCAAATGGTGTCCAGCGGCCCGGGCCGCCTGTTCAACGCGGCACGCTGCCAGATCAGCCTCGTATGCCGCGCGGTCTGCTGGGACATTGGCCAGCAGCTCAATTCCGTGCTGGTGGCAGTACACCCGCAAGATCGCCAGATCAAACAGGTCAAAGAGTTGCACCCGTTGCAAAACACGTCGGGAGCGCACGCCACGGAGTGCAACGTCGCGGTCAGGATCTATGACGCCGCGAAGCACCAGTCGGCCCGCCTCCATTGTCAGCGTGCCACCTCGGCGACCGCGGGCCCCCGCAATGTCCTGGTGCTCCTCAGGGACTCGCAGGTGATGCTGGGCTGCCCACTGGCGCAACTCTTCGTACCGGGACAGGCCGTAGTAAAGCGTCTGGGGGGTCCAAGGCAGTTTCCTGGCCGCTGGGTGACCAGTCCTCGGCAGGTGGGGGTTCGTTAAGCGAACGTTGAGCACTTTGAGTGTCCGGGCGTGAGCATCGACGACGAGGCTGCTCCAGCGCAACTCCAAGGCATGTGAGAAACTGATAGGAACCACCGACATGCGCTATGGTCCGGCCGCGTATGACTTTGTCAGAATAGTCGCTTGCACTGACCGCTCAAGTGGCGCGCGACTCAGTGGTGTACAGGCGCAAGGATCCGACATTCCGGGCTCCCAGGAGCCCATTGACCACCGCCCGCTCAAGATTGGCCCGGGCCACGGCCACGGCAAGACCGAACTGTTGTGCCAGGCGCTGAGCTGTTTCCGATCGTCCGCCGCGGTCAAGGTAACTCACCATGGGCTGCGTGACCCCGGCTTGTTCGAGACCGGGATCCAGGTGAACCACAGCCGTGTGGTAACTCGTCTGACGATCGGTACGCGTTTCAAACAAGCGTCCATCCATCAGCAGCCCATAGATGCAGGTGCTCACATCACTCAGGCCAAGCCCCAAGAGCTTGGCAAGTTGACGCAGTGTGATTCCCCCAGGACGGTAGGCCAGGTTGAGGATGCAGCGTTGGAGGCGTTGAGGATTACGGGAATTTTGCGTTGCAGGCGTCGTCATGGGGAGTTTCCTTCTGGGCACCTGGAACAGACCAGGGCACCATTCAAAGCATTTGCTTTGAATGGAAGGGTAATCCAAGGACGGGCCCGGCGCAAGCCCCTGCCAGGCCTCCGCTGCTTACACTGAAGCGAAGATGACTGTCGACGAGTTTGAGCAGCTGATTTCTTGCAGGCTCCGCCAGTTGCCGGCCCGCGATCCTCAGGTCAAAAAAATCGCCACCGCGCTTGGAGTGACTGCGCCGTTCATCCGCCAGTTGGTGAAAGGAGAGCGCCGCATTCCACCACGGCACCTGCATGCCTTATCGACTCATGTTGGGTTGAGCTACGCCATCACCGTCATCGACAGCCGGACTGGTCAGGCCGTGAAGGCTCCAGCAGGCGATGAGTTAGAGCCTCTGCCCTGAACTTCATCAGGGGTGCGGTGATGCCTCTGGCCCATGGCTCAGAGCGTGGCCTGGCACCTCTGCCGAGACCAGGCGGTGGTCTGCCCCTCTGAAAGGGTCCGGCCAAAGTCCTCACAGAAAAGGCGCCGTCCTAACAAGGACAGCGCCCATGAGTCTGCTTCGTCTTTATAGGGGGCTGGCCACCTCAAGAGCCCAGAAGTTGTCCACGGCCGCCACGCCGATATCGACGTAGTCCTTCCTCGCGAGGGTCTCGCAGTGACCCTGTTTGCTGTCCAGCCACGCCTGCACCACTTCTTGCGGATTGCGGTAGCCCAGAGCCAGATTTTCACCATTCCGGAAACCTTTGGGTGGCTGGTAGCCTGCACGCAGAACCCGGTCAATCGGGTCTGCACCGTAGGGCGCGGGCGCAGGGGCTTGGTGCGCGATATAGGCTCGGTCACGCATGTCCTGAGCGTGCCACTCCGCTGCCCGCTGCAGGTGACCTTCAAAAGTGAGAGCGCCAGCAGGGGGATACGCCGTTTTGACACCAGTGGCGGACACGCAGGTAATCCCTTGTGCCCTGGCCGCATTGATGACTGTCAGGGCCTGCGCTTCTCTGGTTTCGAAGACGTCTGGCGCCAGAGCAGCCCGAGCGAGCGAGAAAGCGGGTTCAGGGGTGTACTCGGGGGTCTTGGGGGTTTCTCCACAGGCAGTCACACATGCGGTGAGGAGGACGGCAGAGCACATCGTGCGGCGCTTGGTCATGCCACTGACGGTGTTTGCGCGAGACTGCGGGACGATATGAAATATCCGACATCGCGCTAGGCGGCCGCGCCAGAGACCTGCCGGACCGTCCGGCGCCGGGTCGGCAGGGGAACGGGCAGGGCCACCGCCTGCCCCGTCGCAAAATTAAAGTAGTACCCGTGGTACTGAAGTTTCCCCGTCCATAGGCCATCCCAGAGCAGCTGCATGCCAAGAGTGGCCACCATCTTGTTGACCATCAGATTTTGCTTGCTCAGGGCCTCCAGCACAGAGCAACTGGGCACGTCGTCATCGGGCACGGTCAGATCAATCAGGTCAGGATGAAGTTCCGTGGCGCAGGGCAACGGGTTGGTCAATGCGTGCTGGCGCGAACGCGGCGTACCGAGCACACACTGACCGTAGTCAGCCATGTTTCCAAAATCAAGCCACAGCTGCCAGCTTCTGAGACCCGAGGCGAACGCGGCCTTGTGAAGCGCCGCGCGCGCGGCGCGGGTGTCCACGCAGGACAAGACGATGTCCCATGAGTCCCGAGCGGCGGCGCCGTCAAACTTGCGGGCGTAGCTGCGCCAGTTCAGTCCACAAGCCAGATTGACCCGCCGGACCAGGACTTCGGCTTTGTTCCGACCCAAATCGGCGTGGTGATACCGCTGGCGCACGATATTCGCTTCTGAGACCGTATCTGGATCAAACACGTGCACGTACAGACCTCCTCGCCCTTTGGCAACCAGTGCGGCGTGCATCTGAGTCAGGATGGTCATCACTTCTGAGCCGGTGCCACCCACGCCAACAAGCGCCACGCTGAGTGGTTTGGTGCCGAGCAGGTTTTTGTGCAGTGCCCAGGGTTGGGCAGAAGGGATCGACTTTGGCATGGGCACCGAGCACCCTGGCACCGGGTGCCAGGGTGACCTCTGCCCCACTTCGGACACCACCTTCTAAGCGCTTTGCAGGACTGCTTCTTCCAGGGTCAGATCCGCAGGGAGCAGCCAGGTGGGGTCGAAGTCACCCCGCCGCGCTGCCGCTTCCCAAAGTTCTTTATGCGTGTGGCTGCTGTGCCACCGCACCTTTTGACCGGCGCGGTGAGTGAAATTGCTCTGAAACACGACGCGTTCCCAGGCTTCTGTGTTCTGGGGATCTCCGCCTGACGGGAGGGTAGCCCCGCCAGAACACAGGCGGTGGTCGTCAAAGAGGTTGTAAAAGGGGGCGAGCGCCAGTTTTGTTGTTCCTTTCGGCTTGCTGTTTTCGAACAGGGCGTAAATTTTGATGGATTGGCCACGAGACACAAAAACCAGAGGCGGCATGGGAAAGACGCGCCCATTCAGTTCCGCCAGCCCCTTGTCCCGGTCCGGGTTAAACAGCAGGGGCCGCTCTTGGGCTGGGGAAAACCATGCGCACGCGTCAAACGACAGCGCCAACACCTCCTCACCCACCAAAGTCAGCGGGCGGCGGTTGGTGAGCTTCAGGAGTGACGCCACCGTGTCGTTGGTGACCTCGACGGCGTTATTCAGCTGCGCTTGTCCATTGACCACGGAGATCTCTGAGCGCATCACAGCCATCTGTTGATGGTTGGCATAGACCAGCAGGGCCATCTGCAGGGTCAAGGGGTTCGGGTCAATGTAAGGGTGGTGAACAGACATACCTGTGCCTGACCTTGGGCACCCTGGTGCCCGGGGTGAGGTGTTATCCAGCGCCGTGCGGGGAGAGATTCAGGTCCTCCAGTTAGCTGCGGCGCCGAAACAGGCCCTGCCGTACGGGTTGAAGCCAGGAGACGGAGCGCAGAAAGGCCATGGCTTCCGCCAGCGAAAGCCCGAAAACGGGCGCGATATCCTGGCTCCGAATCACCGTCTGCGTCAGAAACCACTCGCTCAAAAAGCGTTCTCGCGCCTCTGCCATTTTGAGCGGCGCGGCCCCCTGTGGAGCTTCCGTCCTTTCGTGCGGGCCAACTGTCAGAGCCTGTAGATGTGTGGTCACCACACACAATTGATTCAGCGGCATGGCCAGGGGATCGTGCAGAGCTGGACCGCTATACCCTGCTTGCCGCAGAAAAGGGGTGAGCTGCTCCATGCTCCACCCCAGCTCTTGAATCCGGTGCAGTTCCTCTTGCAGGGCTTGACCCTGTGCCAGCACCCGGAGATAGGTGGTGAGGTCACCCAAGGCCTCCACCTGCGCTGCACTGGCATAGTCTGGACCGGGCAGCGCCAACTGCGGGTTCAGGTCGGCTCTTGGCTGTCCGTAGATGGTTTCCACCAGATTCCACACTGGCTCAGCGGCTTCTTGGGGAAGAGAGGCCAGAAACCCCGTGAGCTGCTCAGGACCTGTCCAGGCCAACTGCTCAAGTGCTGCGCCGTATTGGTCGAGGGCCTGACGGATCTGTGCCGTGACCACTGGCGGCCGGCCAGGGAGGGTCAGAAGCGCGGCGCGCAATTCTTTGGTGGCTTTGTGCAGGTGGCGGCCCTGGGCCAACTGTTTGATTACACCACGGCCAACCCGTTGTCCCCGCTCAGTCAGCGCCTGTGCCAGCGCGGCTGCAGTCCAACCCTGGGCCAGATAGGTGGAGAGTTCTGCGGCCAGAGCCGACACCCAATCTTCCGCTGCCCTAAATGCCTCAGCCTGGTCATTCGCCGCCGGCACGTCGGGTTCTTCAAAACCTTGCAATACCGTGGCTGTTTCGGCATCTTCAAGCCCCCACCGCACGGCGTAACACTGAATGAGGTGAGCCTTGAGGGTGTCACCACACAGCGGCGCAGGGGCCGTCCGGAGGTACTGCAGTGACTGATGAACACTGGCCGCGTCTTGAAGGGCCATCAACAGGCCCGCGCGCTGAGCTTCAGGGACTCGCTGAAAGGATTTGACAATCTGCACCAGCAGCGAATCAGTCACCCGGGCGCTCCTTGAGCACCGTAATGAGGCAGTGGGCGCCCGACTCAAGAACTTCGTACAGGGGATACAGGTCGCGCCCGAGATAGGGGACGTGCCGGACGATGCTTCCAGGTACCACCCGCACCGGGGGGGCGGTGCGCCACTGCTCCGCTAACCCATGCAGTTCTTCTGCAGGTACGCTTAATCCGAAGTGCTCTTGGAGCCTCAAAGCGACGTGGGCCAGGCGGTGTTGGGTGCTGGCACGGTGATCCGTTTGAGGTTTTCGCCGGTGCTGCGCCCGCTCCTGACAGGTCGCCAGCTGCCGGGCTGCTTGCGTGACGAGATCAAGATAGCCCTGCTGGTCTACTCGTAAGGTGGCCCGCAGGGTTTGGGAAGCTGCCCGAAGACTGGCCCGCGCTGCGTCGGCCGCCTCCTCGTACTCCACCTGACTGCCACGCTCAGGCGCCGAGGCCAGCCGGGGCGGGGGCGGCAAGGTGGAGTGTTGAGGCGGGCCAAACACGTGCGCCAGAGCGAGCGCTGAGAAGAG
Organism: Deinococcus multiflagellatus; assembly: GCF_020166415.1. Classification (NCBI taxonomy): domain Bacteria; kingdom Thermotogati; phylum Deinococcota; class Deinococci; order Deinococcales; family Deinococcaceae; genus Deinococcus; species Deinococcus multiflagellatus. Next base: position 5,105 of record NZ_JAIQXV010000016.1, on the reverse strand, counting down.
TTGATGTCGGTGTTGATGTCGGTGTGAGCCAGTCATAATCCTCCTGCCCATCAGGGTCAGGGCGGGAGGGTCCGAAACTCAGGCCGTCCATGCACCAACCAGGTGCGCCAGCTGCAGGGTCAGCATGAGTGCATCGTTGATCAATTCAGTGGCCTCCTGAAACCGGCTGGCGCTGTCGCTGCGCGCTGTCAGGAACATGGCGAAGTTGGGACCCTCAAGTTCATTCCCCTGCATGCGCTGATCGTCGTATTCCCGCAAGAGTTCTTGCAGCGGACCCCAGCGGTGCTCCAAGCGTTCCCAGGGCCAGATCTCCAGAACCACGGCCATCCGGCCGTGCGGCGCCTGGTGCATCCGCTTAAGGAGGGATGTTTCATCGCCGGACACTTCGTCAAGGCGGGCTGTCAACGCGCTCAATTCCATCAGGCCAGTCAGCAGCTGGTCAAACTGCTGCCGCTGAGACGCTGTTATGGGTGCTGCCGCCAAGACTGCGTGAATCGCCTCCAGGCTTAGCGGCTGCTGACCGGCCTGGAAGACATCCAGACCTATCTGCCGCTTGAAAGAGCCAGGGGTCAGAATGCCCTGCGCCCGGATAAAGGTTTTCAACTCCGCATTGGTCAGTTCTGCTACCGGCTTTTCCAAACCGTCTGCGGCTGCCTCCCGCTGCATCTGCCAGAACTCACCCTGATCACAGCAGAAATAATGAGACTCCGCCAGATCCCACGCCTGGTCAGGGGTGAAGATGCCAAACCCACTGCCCGACACCCGCCCCAGGTGGGCCAGCAGGCTGCCGCCCAAGGCGGGGTGAATGCGCTGGGTGCAGTCGAGGAAATCTGCGGCAGAGAACAACTCGGCGTCTGGCCCGTAGGCCCGGATGATCAGCTCAGAAGCGTCAACTTCAGGCTGCAGGTCACTGTTGCCGTAGCGGAAATAGTCCACGCACTCTTCAAGGACCACCTCTGCGCCGTCCAGATGAATTTCCAGACTGCGGTGGTGGGTCTCACCCCAGGTCTCCAGGGCGCGGCGGGTATAGGCCAGGGGACTTTCACGGGGGCGGCGCCGGAGGCGAGGCAAAACCCCCGCCTCAAACAATGCGGCGAGGGCAACCCGGTGGTGCTCGAAGTGAGGGCAGTGAAGTGGAAGTGTCAATGGCACCTGCAGTTGAACAGGGAGGTCTGTCAGCTGACGCGCCAGGCTCAAGGGAGCATCGGAATCTGTTCGCTGGAGATGGGCAGGGGCGTCTGTTGTGAGCGGGCGCGGGCAATCAGCTGAGCGAGCCGCTGTTGATCCGGAACGAGGGCGGGCGCAAACTGCACGTCTGGCGGGTAGAGCGGAGCGGTTCTGATCCATGTGGCGAGACCTGATGAGCGCTCAGCCTTTGTTCGCCGCGCGTTTTTGGACGGTGTAGACGCGTTTGCCATCAAGGATCACCGGGCCTTCAACGACAGCCGTGACTAGTTGTGGATTGGTCAGGGCGTGGAGTTTGACGACGTCTTCTACAGACGCAGTGGGGTTCAGGTCGGTCAGTTCGCGCCCGTCGAACTGAATGATGCGGTGGACGATTTCAAGGTGTGACATGGCATTCCTCCGGTGAATTTGAGCTGCACAGCAATCACCCCGGAGCGCGCTCCGGGGTGACGTTCCTTCTCAGAACAAACCTTGAGGCCTGGCCTTGAGAGTGACTTTGATGGTCTTTGTCTCTTTGGGCCGCAGAACCACGTCCTCTTCGGTTGGATCATGGCCTACCGCCTCGACACGAACGGTGTACTTTCCAGCCCCCAACTTGCAGCTTTTGCCAGCGCCAGGGGTCCATGGACCGCCTTCACCCTTAACCACGATGGACGCGCCTTCGACATTCGGTGTCACGATGAGAGTCGCCTGCTGCACCGCCTGCTGGGTCGCTTTGGCCTCTTCTGCTTTCTTCTTGCTGGCTTGGGCTGCCTTGCTGGCCACCGCCTGAGTGGTGGCCAGCAAGGCAGCTGCCAGTTCCTGAACGGTCTGCCGCGTTGCCTGATGGTGCGGGCGGGCGGCCAGAAATTCAAGGTCCAGTTCCTGCGGTGTGCCCCGGCCTGAAAGGTCTTTTCGCAGATCAGCCGGTTGGCCGTCCAGATGCTGAGGAACGATGCTGGCCACAATCTGACCGGCCGACGTTCGGGCGATCACCAGTTGCACGGTCTCGCCTACCGCCAGAGGGGCCGAGAGCATGCTGATCAGACCCTCCCCAAGCGTACCGCCGGGCCACGCGATCAGCCGGTCGTGAGCGGCCTTGACCGCGTCACCGGACTCGTCCACGCTCTCAATAGAGCCCTCGAGCGGCAATTCAGCATCGGCCGAAGGAAGAGGCGTCGGGTCCTCCGAAAGAGGCACCACGGCGTCCTCGGCCTCGTGCCCCTCAGCCATTGACCCACTGGCTTCGAAGGGCACGCCCGCTGTAGGCACGTGCTCCTCCTGTGGTGTGGTCGCCAGACCAAGGAGTGTGCGTAGGCCGTGTTGCGCGGCCTGTGCGGCCTTCAGGTCTGTTTTTGCGCCTGGATGCTGCGCGAATACCGCGCGGGCCTGCGCTTCCCGCTCTTTGCCCTGACTGACAGCCAGGTACCAGAGCGCAGTCAGGTCTGAGAGGCAGCTGTCATGTGTATTGGGCGTGGGGAGATAGTGGCTGGGGGCAACGCCCTGGGCTTTGACTTGGTCCATAGTGTCCTCCGACCCCCACCTGGAGCCCTTCGCTGCAGCGAAGGGTGACGCGCTCCATGCAGCGTCCCCCGGTGACCTGCACCGGGGAACGCTGCGCGCGCGGTCAAGCCTGGTGCCGGGCGGCCGGGGGATGCGTGAACACGATGTTTGAGTGAGGTTGACAGGCAATCTGGGTCTGTCCAGTGACGTCTGCGGCATCTTGCAGGGCGATCAGCTGCGCTGTTTTGGGATCCAGCTGCTCTTCCGCAATGAGGTGCAAAGTCCGGACAGTGTGCAGCACGGATTGCGTCAAGAGTTCGTTCCAGACGGGCGTCTCCGAAAGACGCAGCAGAACGTCCACGGCGTCGTCGCGGTTGAGCAGTTGCTCCTCAAACGCCAAGTGGAGGTTGTCACCAGAGGCAGAGACGTACATCATCGACCGGGCCAGATCCCGCACGCTGAGGCCGTGGGTATATCTGCCACTTTGCACCGCCAGCACCACATCCTGACCGGTCTGGTCCACGGCCACACTGAAGGAGGCGGCGTGCCGGACCAACAGATTGGTGGCCTGGGTGGTCACCGCGTCCATCAAGCTGACTAGGCTCTCGACTGTGGCGGGTTGATCGGGATGCAAGAGGCGCAGTTCGCTGAGCAGATTCGCGGCCGCGACGTTCAAAGAAGGGGCGAGGTGAGGAGCAGAAAGCATGAAGCACTGTGTGGAGCGCGAGGGTTCAGTGTCCAGTGGTTTATAACGGTGTGCCATGACGTCTCCAGGTCACCTGCGGCGGACAGGTGTCGGGAGGCCAATACTGCGCGCGCTTCAGGTACAGGCGCGCTGGCAGCCCAGCAAAACTCCCGCCTCCCAGGATGTGAGGCGGGAGGGTTTGTTGAGATACAGGCGCTTTCAGACCACGGCCAGCGCCGTGGCCATGCGGGCGCAGTACAGTTCCGCCGCGTCAATGGCGGCGGCTGGAGGCGCAGTCAGCAGGGTCAGGCCCATTGGAATGCCGGCGCCTTCCGCAGCCAGCAGGACGCCGCCACACATGACCACATCTTCCAGCACTTGGTACTCGCCAGTGGTCAGTTCGGTCGGTCGGTCGTCTTTGAGTTTCTGGGCTGCGCTCTGGAGAAGCTGCTGTTCGGCCAGGGTAAAGTTTGTGGTCATGCCACCAGCCACTTGGATGGCCCAATTCAATGCTGCTTGATGCTGCTCAATCATGACGGTCCTCCACTGGGCACCTGCCCCTGCGTCTGAGAGTTGCGGCGCGAGGGTTTGGCGGGCCGGATCCAGGTCACAAACCATCGCCCGCTCCAGCGGACGCGCGCTGATCAGGTGGGCGCCACTGGCGACTGGCCACCTCGTCGGCTGGGGTGAGTTGAGCCTCTATTTCGGCCGCCATCTGGGGAGAGACACCCAAGATGGTCAGTGGACACAAACACGCACATTGCGCGGGCCGACGAATCAACGTCGGCGTCAGCAGGGCGAGGCGCTCGGGCGTCAGTTCCTCCCGCAGCAGGCTCAGAGTCAGGTGGCTGGGGGTCAGATCGTAGGTCGTGACAATCGTGGTCGACCGCGCCTGAAGGCTGGTGCGCTGCCATCCACGAGAGCTCCAGCCGTAGGCACGCCCGTCAAAAAGAACCAGCGGCAGCCGTGCGCCCTGGCCCCGAATGACTGCCGTTTCCCGCCGAGCAAGCAACTGGCCAAGCCGGGTCCGGCCTGCACTGTCTTCAAGGTGCGTCAGCAGTGCGCTGAAACTTTGAACGACAGCTTGGTTGTGTCGGTGGCCGTCCGATGAGGTCACGGTGGAATGAGCCAGATGAGGAAGAGGCAACATGGCGACCTGCGCCACCCCAGGCTTCTGGGGTGACGCTCGAACGCGGAGGCCTACCGAACCCGGACCACGGGCGCATCCACCCGGACAGTCACCAGTTGGAAGAACAGCTCGATCTCGCTGCGATTGGCCGCCAGCAGCGGTTTCCGGTACCTCAATTCCACCGAGGGTGCATGTGCGAAGACCTCGTCAACCGTGCTGTAAAGGTGGGCCAGATGTGCCGACCCCTTCTCGCCCAGACCGTGAACACCTGGAATGTTATCGCTCGCGTCACCACAAAGACTTTTGAAGAGGGTCATGCGGGCTGGGGGAACGCCAAATCTGCGTTGGACATCGGCTGGGGTCATCACCTGACGGGTTCGGGGGTCAAACACAGACACCTGGTCTGTTACCGTGCTCAACAGATCCCGGTCGCTGGTCACGATGACCACAGGACCCGGCGCACGCCTGGCCAGCGTACCCAGTACATCATCGGCCTCATGATTCGGCGCTGCGGCCGGCATGGCGCCAGCCTGAGTCATCAGCGTGGCCGCCTGGCCCAGCAGCGCTTCCAAGTCATCTGGTTTGGGATTCCGCTGGCCCTTGTACGCGGGGTAGAGCGTTTGA